>CAYMBK010000032.1:0-2704 GCA_964388645.1 uncultured Planctomycetia bacterium
GATTTCGATAAGGGCTTTCTTTTCGTCTTCCGTAAAAGAAGCTCCTTTAGAAACAAGCTCTTTGACCAGGTTGTCCTCTGAGCGCAGCGTAAAACCACACCACGCGAGATTAAAAAGGACTTGAAGATCCCTGTACTCCTCATCCGAAAAAAGCCCGGCCTTTTGCAAAAGAACATCGGGGGAAAGGTCATCGCCCCTTTTCTCCAATATCTCCAGATATCTTTTTACCGGATCTATGGCGGTGGCACGGTCACATGAAAAAAAGTTCTTAAGTATGAATACTTTCTGTTCGTCGGTAAGCTCTTCCGCCGGCTTTTCCGAGAGCTCAAGGTAAATATCATCTACTTTTCCGTTGTCAGAGATATCGCGCAGCTGCCAGATAAGAGAAGGGGTAAGATTGAAGGTACATTTTATTTCCGGAAACTCATTCAGCACCGAGGCCATATCCAGATATGAATACGTCGAGTGCAGACGAACCCAGGGAAGATGATATTTCCCCGTAAGCAGATCCTTGTAAAGCGGCTGATGCATATGCCACAAAAAAACAACCGAAAGTCTCTTTGCCATGTGACATTTATAGTAGGTCTTAGGGCGCTAGTCAAGTTAAATCGGAGTGACATCCCGTGCCGCCTGAACCGCATGGGCACAAAGACGAAAAAATATCAGGCGGCGGCACGGCCGGAGTTACGGTGCCTCTTTATCCTCGCCCTCGAAGGATTGAAATAACCGTGCATAAGCCGCGGGAAACTTTTCTTCAGTGAAAATATCAAATCCTTCACGCCCGAGAGTTCCGAAACAGAAGGCATGAAACCCATTTCCTTAAAATAAAGCTGAGGGTCATAATTAAGATTGCGCCACTGTATCATATCCACTCCGGTATTACGCAGAAAACGTTTTAACGCCGAGACTTCAGCGGCGGAATCGGTAAAACCCGGCAAAACCAGATAGTTCACCGAGACAAAACCGGAAGCTCTTTTTGCCGCTTTTACGGACGACATTACATCCCCGAAAGAATATCCCCTTGGGCGGTAGTATTTACGGTAGAACTCCTCTCTAACGCTATTCATACTGACTCTCATGGAATCAAGCCCTTCGTCAAAAAGCGCGGAAACAACCCCCGGTTTACTGGCATTGGTGTTCAGATTGATGATCCCCTTAGATGTGCTTTTCCTTATGAGCTTCACGGCTTTGGCCAGCACCTTCCCTTCCAGAAGAGGCTCTCCCTCGCAACCCTGGCCGAAACTTACCACCGGGTCAAGAACGGCATTTATATGAAAAAGGGCCACTTCCGCTATCTCTTCCGGGCTGGGTACAAAAGTTATCCGGGGCTGTGTAACTGGTATGCCGCTTCCCGGCTGGAACGAAATGCATCCGCGGCAAAAAGCGTTGCATCCCGGAGATGCCGGCAGCGGAGCTTCATACCTTTTGAGAAAAAAGTTCCTTCCCGCCGGACAGCAGTATGTCAGCGCGCATCTTTTGAGATGCTTCACAAGCCGGTTGCCGGGGAATATCGAGCATATCTCCTTAACGTTCTTCTCTAAAAGGCCCATGTCCATGCCCGCAAGCTCCTGCCGTTTTTCACGGTCGACTTTTACGGCGGCGGCAAAGAATCTGCCTTTCCAAAAAGCCACGGCGGAATAGCTGAAAAGAGGCAGTATCCCGGCGGCTTCCCCGCTCCTGTAAGCCGGTGAAAACGTAGATGTATAGCCCGGAGCCACGAACGCGGCCACGGCGTAACACGGGCTTTTTGAAAAGCCGGGTGATGCCGTAAATTCAACGAACTTTTTCCGGGAATCGCAGAATCCCACCGGATGCCTGCCGGGCAAAAGAAAAAGTTCACTGTCAGGATGCAGTTCAGTTAGATCGGACGGCTTCAGCCGGAAGTAGTGACCCGCTTTCATCCCTGCCGGACCCGTTCCCGGCATGTCATAGATCTTTCCTTTTTTATCCGATACCAGCAAACTCGGAAAACTTCTTTTCTTTGAAATATTTCTCATTTAAGCTCTATCCCTACGGGACAATGGTCGCTGCCCGTGACTTCGGTAAGGATGAACGCTTTTTTAAGGCGGGGCAGCAGTTTTTTGGTAACGAAAAAATAATCGATGCGCCAGCCGACGTTCCTTTCCCTGGAACGGGTCTTGTAGTCCCACCAGGAATAATGTCCAGGCTGGTCGTTGAAATAGCGGAACGTATCGGTATACCCGTGATCTAAAAGCTCGTCTATCCAGGCTCTTTCTTCCGGCAAAAAACCGGAAACCATCTCGTTCTGCTTAGGCCTTGCCAGGTCTATCTCCCGGTGAGCGGTGTTGACATCTCCGCAAATTATTACATTACGCTTTCCGAAGCTGTCAACGGCGCGGAGAAACTTCTTATAAAAATCCATCTTGTACCCCAGCCGTTCGGGGCTTCTACCGCCGTTGGGGAAATACACGTTCAGGAGGATAAAATCCTCTACCTCAAGGGCGATGATGCGGCCTTCCGTGTCGAAAGACCGGATAGGCATCTTGATAGCCTTGGCATCCGCCTCTTTTCGTGTGTAGACCGCTACTCCGGCATATCCTTTTTTCTCCGGATTATTCCAGAAAGATCTGTATCCCGCGGGTTCAAACAACGCCGGCTCCAACTGGGAGGGATGAGCTTTGGTTTCCTGCAGGCAAAGGATATCCGGATCTTCTTTCCCGAGCCATTCAAGAAACCCCTTGCT
>CAYMBK010000033.1:0-2833 GCA_964388645.1 uncultured Planctomycetia bacterium
GAACGGAGGGAAGACCTGGAAAAAAAATTCCTGGGGAGGGTTTGACGAAAAAGGGGCGGGCAGGGTCAATAAAGGCACCCTTGTAAAGACCCGGATATATCGCCGAGATATGTACGGTCGGACAGAAAGCATAAAGCCCTCGCCGGAAACCGCATCCTACATACTTCATATCGAAAGAGAAAAGATATTACGGTCAAAACACTACCCGGACATAAAAAGATCTCTCTCCCCCGAAACTCTTTCCCGGCTTGAGGATTATGTTGAATTCGTGGAAGAGTACAGGCTTTCGCACCCGTACAGGACCGAAAAGGACACGTCCGACCTGGGCACATTTGTTGACACAAGCGCGTACATACTGTCCGGTACGGTAGAAGAATGGGGGATAGACCCTGAAGCGCATTTTGTGGACCTCGGAAGCGGCCTGGGCAGTTTCGGTTTCCTGATGGCTGCGGTATTCGGTTTTGAGAACATCACGCTTGTTGAGTGGGATGCCTCAAAAGTTGAATACAGCAAGCGGCTCCTGTCGCACCTTGAAGCCAATGGCCTTATAAGACCCGGGCAGGTCCGTATAAAACAGGGCGACCTTCTGGAGGAGGACCTCTCAGAATACGGAGCGGCCTATTACTTTATGGGCGGTGCGCCGGAACACGTCGAAACCAGAATACCTGAAAAACTTCGCCAGATGAAAGATGGGGGCGTTTTCATTCTACAGGGACATGAAAAATTCGCCCTTTTTAACGAAAGAGATCCGGGTTTTACACACTACCCGACTAAGAACGAAATTGTCCACAAGTTCGTGAGGCATGACCCCGCTCAAGCCGGTCCGCTCCAAACTGACCGGCCCCTTATCGCTGAGATCACATTCAGACAGGTGGTAGAATACATATCAAGTACTTTGAAATTTATGGCGCTGGCCGCGTCTATTATCGGCGTGACTTTGTTTTTTGCCATACAGAAAATAGACCAAAACTCAGAAAACAACCGTGCGGTAACTGAAGCCCTCCGCGGATTGGACCTCTCCAGACCCCGTTCTTTCCCGGATGAAAAAAGTATGTTCAACTGGCTGGTCACTCTTCCCCGGACCATAGAACTAGGAATGAAATTCGACATATCCGAAGACGGCGTTCATACTGTATATTTTATATCTGTCGGAGATGAACACTCGGTGACTCTGCCGAGGTCCAAACGCAGCATACACACTCACCCCGCGGGAATGAACATATTAGGACAGGTACCTTCATTGAAAGACTTGATAGGAGCCCTTGACGAACATGTGAACGTGATCGTTCTGGCCGAGAACAGACTGGTAAAACTTACCCGTCGGGAAGACGCCCCCTTGAACCATTTTGCCAGAATACTGGTAGAGGCCGACGAAAAAATAAAGTCTTTGATGCGGCAGGAAAGGATCGAGAGCCAGTATTTGGCAAGCGAGCTCAGGCGTGAAACACTCAACCATTTTATATTCGACAAGATCTCTGAATGGGATGTTTTTGATCTCGGTTTCGGGGACAGGGACGCGTCATTCTATAATCCAAATGCCTGGGGTTATATGGTTCGTCTTATGGGATTTGAAATAGCTGATTTCGAATCAGGGGAATACAGCGATTTCTGGGAAAGAGATAAAGACACTATGCGAAAAGTGGAGGACCTTATAACACAAGGGGACAAGTTTTACGACGATTTCAAGAACAATATAGACAATGTGCTCAGGGATAGATATGACCGTAAATTCGGACCGTGGGATCCCAGAAGCGGCAGCACGCCCATAGGCGCTGTCATCGCGGTAACAGGCGCCTCGCTCGCCGCTCTTTTTGCGTCCTTTTTCTGGCCGTTCCTGGCGGTCGGATTGCAGGAAATATCCGCGCCTCTTCTTTTGATGACTCCCTTCGCGCTTGCGGGACTTACGGGTATGACCGTGACTGAGAATAAAGAGCCTGTTGTGGAAGGCGCCTCTGGCCGTATCAATTTGCCGCTCACCCCTGACAGCATCCGCGCCGCCTATCTTAAAAAACATACCCTCAAAGAACGCCAGGAAGTGGCAGGTCTCGTCGAAAAGCTTGTTTCCGGTATGTCGTTGGGCGGTTACAAACCTGTTATAGGCGGCAGAAATATTCTCGATACTATAAATATGGATGAATGCTCTGTTTTCAGCTCCGGCAGGCTGGAGATAAGTTTCTTCGATGCTTCCAGGACCAAGCACATAGAAGACGTTTTAGAGCTCCCGATCAAAGAACGCTATATATTTTCGATATCGGCTGAAGGAACAGTAATAGGACATGGCGTGCTTTCTCTGGACATTTCCAAGCACGATATGGTCAACTTCCGGTTCTCAATACACGGTGATGCAAAAACAAAAGCCCTGCACGGGATAGATTTTACCGGAAAGGGCTACGGACCAGAAGCCCTCGCACTTATAATGGCAAGCTGTGTAAAAGGTGGTCTCTTAAGCGGTCCCGTGAACTGGTTCTGGTACACCCATTCCATTAAGGAGGATACCAAAGACCTAAGACATGAAGAAAAATTCACAAAAATGAAAAAAATGTTAAGCAAGGCCGGTTTCAACGACAAGCTGATGTTTCCCATGATAAGCAAACCAAAAAAGATCACATTTTTACCACAAAAAAGATCCTCCCCGGTCGAAACGATCGCCCCTCCCCGGGTTAAAGTGCAACATGAGGGCCGAAATGTGAAAACGCCCCCTAAAGCTCCATCGATAAAGTTTTCTTACATTATCCCGTCCTACAACACATTCAAAAAAATAGACCGAAAAAAGGACTTTGAGGATAGTGTCAGAAAAGACCCTGTCAGAAGTACCCTGGGAGACCTTTCGGAT
>CAYMBK010000034.1:0-9272 GCA_964388645.1 uncultured Planctomycetia bacterium
TAAAAGTATCATCAGCGGATCCTTCGTCAAAAAAAGAAAGCTGCCCCAGGCTCCGGTCTTTGTTGGCTTTCTGAGCGACATCCATGACCTTTTCCAGTACCGACATAGCCTGGCTTCGCCTTATGCCGGTCGAGTCAAACGCCCCGCATTTTATCATGCTTTCCAAAACCTTACGGTTCACCGCGCGCGGATCTACCTTCATCGCGAAATCGAATATCGACATGTAAGGCCCCAGTTCTTTCCTGGTGGCGATTATAGCGTCCGCGGACCCCACTCCGACATTTTTTACCGCCGAGAGCCCGAACCTTATGTCGGGCCCTACAACAGTAAAATCCCTGAAACTTTCGTTCACGTCAGGAGGCAGGATCTCGATATTCATCCGTATGGCCTCGTTTATGTAATCCGATATTTTATCACTGTTATCCTTTTCACAGGTAAGCAAAGCTGTCATAAATTCTACGGGATAGTTCGCCTTGAGGTAGGCGGTCCTATAACTTATCATAGAGTAAGCCGCCGAATGTGATTTATTGAAACCATATCCCGCGAAATGGGAGATAAAATCCCATATTTTCGCGGCGGTATCGCTATCAACTTTATTTTTAAGGGCTCCGGAGAGAAATTTTGAGCGTATCACCTCAAGCTTTTCAGGATCCTTTATCTTTTTGCCCATTATCTTACGGACATTGTCCGCTTCGGCCATGCTGAAACCTCCCATATCAGAGACTATACGCATGACCTGCTCCTGGAAAACTATAATGCCGTAAGTTTCCTCAAGTATGGGCAGAAGAAGCGGATGGTCATATTCAACTTTTATCTCACCCTGCTTTCTTTTTATAAAATCCTCAAGCATCCCGCTTCCCATAGGTCCGGGGCGGTAAAGAGCCAGAATGGCAATAAGGTCCTCGAAACGGCCCGGCCGCAATTTTCTCAATAGATCCCTCATCCCTCCTGATTCAAGCTGAAACACCCCCCCCGTCTCGGCCCGTGACAACAGTTCAAAGGTCTTATTATCATCAAGAGGTATCGTTTCTATCTCTACATCAAAGTCTCTGGTACGTTTAACGATCTTTATCGTCTGGTCTATGACCGTAAGGGTTTTCAATCCGAGAAAATCCATTTTCAACATCCCGATCTTCTCAAGCGAATTCATAGAGTAGCCTGTCGTTATCTGATCATCGGCGGTCTTGAAAAGAGGTATTCTTTTTATCAGGGGTTTATCCGAAATGACCACACCGGCGGCATGTGTCGAAGCGTGCCTGTTAAGGCCCTGCAGCCGTATCGATATGTCAATGACCTGCTTGATCACGGGATTGTCCTCATACGCCATGCGGAGCGCGGGTTCGATCTCCATCGCTTTTTCGATAGTAATGCCGGCATCCCCCGGAACAAGCTTGGCAATACGGTCCACCTCGGCATACGCGACCCCCATTACTCTGCCTACATCCCTGATAACACCTTTTGCCATCATCGAACCAAAGGTAATTATCTGCGCGACGTTACTTTTGGAATACTTCTCGATAACATACTCTATGACCTCGTTCCTTCTTTCAAAACAAAAGTCTATATCGATATCCGGCATAGATACCCTTTCGGGATTCAAGAACCGCTCGAATATGAGACCGTACTTGATCGGATCAAGGTCTGTGATACCGAGCGCGTAACTTACTATGCTTCCGGCCGCAGACCCCCTTCCGGGCCCCACCGGAATATCTTTTGACCTTGCGTGCCGTATAAAATCCCAGACTATAAGAAAATAACTGGTATACCCCGCCCCCTTTATTGTCTCCAGCTCGTACTCCACGCGCTTTTTTATCCCGGGGTCTGCCGCGCCATAACGGTCTTTTATTCCTTTATCGACAAGTGCCGCGAGAAAGGTATCATTATCCTTGCCTTCGGGAGGAGTGAACACGGGAAGATGCAGTTCGTTGAAATCTATCTCCAAATTACATTTTTCGGCTATCCTGGCGGTATTGCGCAGCGCCTCCGGAACAGACGAAAAACTCTCCTCCATCTCTTCGGGAGATTTGAAATACATCTGATCGGTCTGGAATCTCATCCGGTTAGCATCATCTACGGTAGTCTGGGTCTGTATGCACAAAAGAGCGTCGTGGGCTTTCGCGTCGGCTTTATCGAGATAATGCACATCGCTGGTAGCGACAAGCTCAAGCCCCGTAGCACCGGCAAGGCGTATAAGCGCCTGGTTTACCTTTTTCTGTTGCTCCATTTTATTATCCTGGATTTCTAGATAGAAATTTTCCCTGCCGAATATCTCCGAATATTCCAGAGCCACCCTCTTGGCTTCGTCCCATTGATCGGACGAAAGAAAATGAGAGACCTCCCCCTTGAGACAGGCGGAAAGCGCGATAAGGCCTTTACTGCACCTGGCCAGGACTTCCTTATCCACCCGCGGCCTGTAGTAGAAACCCTCGAGATACCCCAGCGAAACTATCTCCATAAGGTTCTTATAGCCGGTATGGTTCTTAGCCAGCAGCACCAGGTGATATCCGGCCCCTTTTATCCCGTGGCTGGTCTTATCGAACCTGCTTTCAGGTGCCACATATATCTCACATCCGATTATCGGCTTTATACCGGAAGAAACCGCCTTCTCATAAAATTCTATCGCGCCGAACATGTTACCATGATCGGTTATAGCGCATGCTTTCATCCCATAGCCTTTGGCCAGAGCCACGAGATCATCCAGGCGGCAAGCCCCGTCAAGCAGGCTGAACTGCGTGTGTACATGCAAGTGCACGAAATCAGACGATCGTCTGTTCTTCATAGATTTTCACCGGAGAGTTAAATTATAAAAGGATCGAACAAAACGTGATAATTCCGGGGTTTTTTACTTTCTCATGCCCACACGCTGCGCGGCCTGATACACCTTTCCTTCTGTCTGTATTGAAGGAGCAATGATCATATCAACCTGCTGCATCTCCCTTATATCCCGGGCTCCCAGATTTCCCATGCTGGTAGCCAGAGCTCCTACCAGGTTCTGCGTCCCGTCGTCAAGACGTGCGGGGCCGTAAAGTATTTCCTCCAGCGTGCCGGAAGTCCCCACCTGAATACGCGTCCCTCTCGGAAGAGACGGATGGGGCATGGCCATGCCCCAGTGATACCCCCTGCCCGGGGCTTCCTGCGCCCTGGCAAAAGCATTACCAAGCATAACGGCGTCAGCACCCGCGGCAAAAGCCTTACAAACATCTCCGCCGGTGGCCATTCCGCCATCGGCTATTATGGGTATATAAATCCCTGTTTTCTTGTAATAAAAATCCCTGGCTGCGGCACAATCGCATGTAGCTGTGATCTGCGGAACGCCTATCCCGAGAACCCCCCTTGAGGTACAGGCCGTACCGGGGCCTATGCCCACAAAAAGCCCCTGACAACCCGTCTCCATGAGAGACAAAGCTGCCTTGTAATCTACACAGTTACCCAAGAGTACCGGTATCTTCATCTCCTTACAGAATTTCTCCAGATCAAGCGGCTTATACTCCGTAGATTCATGCCTTACGCTTATTACTGTAGATTGAATAATGAAAATATCACACCCGGCATCTCTGGCTATAGGCCCGAACTTGCCGGCGACTTGAGGATTACAACTGACGATAGCCGGAACTTTAGCTTTTTTTATCTCTTTGATCCTCTTGATTATGAGTTCTTTCTTCACAGGAGAGGAATAAACATCCTGAATGACCTTTGTCGCCTCGCTTATGTCACAGTTGACAATTCTCTCGACAGCTTTCGCCGGTTCATCATACCTGGTTGAAACCCCCTCCAGATGAAGCACGGCCACTCCCCCAAGCTTCCCCATGGCTATGGCGAAATTTACGTCTACCACGCCGTCCATAGACGAAGCCATTATGGGCGCTTCAAATTTTACCCCGCCTATCGTGCACGAAGTATCCACATCGTTCGGATTTATTGTAAGCTCGCCGGGAACAAGAGCTATCTCGTCAAAACCGTAACTTCTTCTGGCTTTTCTGCCCATCCCCACCCACATTCCCATAGAGACCTCCGTTTATGTTGGAACCTTACAAAAACACTTTCACTTGTGATGGATATAGTACTAGAGGAGGAAAGGTTTGTCAACCCCGCGTAACTTGTCCTGTTCAATAGCCGAGTGGCCTCAAACTCCCCCATACGGGGAACCCTCAAAGGGGGCGACGAAGTGATCCCATAAAATTAAAATTCAAGAGATTGCTTCGGTAAGTTCTTCGCCTCGTTTAAAATCCTTGCCTTCGACATGCCATCGCATGTCTCCCATGACGCCCTGTGCGATATTAGTTAGATGATCGCCTATTTTTTCCATATTGTCGACAAGGTCCATAAAAACCACTCCCGAGAGTACATTGCACTGGCATGCATTGAGCCTGTCCACATGGGCTTTTTTAAGGCGATCCTGGTAGCTGTTGATACTAGCCTCTCTGTCCATGACCCTCTTTGCCAGTACAGGATCGTTCTTCATAAGAGAATCTTCCGTTTCCATGATCATACCGGAAAGTTCATTCCACATAAGCTTGAGCTCCCGAATAGCGTCATCGGAAAAAGGAAGTTTGGTCTCGACTTTTCTTTCCATGAGCTCGATAATATTTTCCGCATGATCACCAATTCTCTCTATGTCATTCACACTATGGATAAGTACCGGCAGCTCTTCGGAAACCTCCTGCGAAAGGTCCCTCTGTGAAAGTGTTATCAGATACTGGGTTATCGCCGACTGTAGGTTGTCGACAGCCTGCTCGAAAACCTCCACGGGTTTGGCGGCTGTAAGATCATCCTCAAAAAAAGCTCTCATTGCCGCTGCCACCGACCGACCCGCTATATTCAGCATCCTTACCGCCTCTTTTCGGGCCTGCTCCACAGCTATCGGCGGGGTATCAAGCAGATACTTATCGAGATACTGCGGCCCCACATCTATCACTCCTTTTTTCTTTGGAACGAGGAAAATAACGGCTTTTTCAAGATATCCCAAAAATGGCATAAAAAGCAGGGCATTGACGGCCTTAAAAAGCGTGTTCGCCACGGCAATATAGAACATTATGTTCAGGGGAGTTATCTCGCCTGGAAAGATCGTCTCTATGGCCCGCACAAAGAGACCGTTATACACAAACACTACTATGTAGGCCACTCCTATCACATTGAACAGAGTGTGTGCCATCGCCGCTCTTTTCGCGTCTATACTGGTTCCCACCGACGCGAGCTGTGCCGTTATGGTCGTGCCTATGTCGCCGCCCAGCATAAGAGTTATAGCGGCAGGAAAGCTTATCAGTCCGTTAAACGCCATCACCTGGACTATCGCTATGGTAGCGCTTGAGCTCTGTATTATCATCGCGACCACCATGCCGCCCATTATCCCGAGAATGGGATTATCGCCGAAACTTATGAAAATGTGTTTTATATGCTCGCTTTGCCGGAAAGGCTCGAAACCATCTTTCATGAACCCTAAGCCCATAAAAAGCATACCGAAACCCATGACCACCTGTCCGAAATACCTGACTTTTTTGGTCTTTCCCAGAGTTTTAAGGCCAAACCCTATACCTAGGGCAGGTAAAGCATAATGCGTTAAATTTATGACAGATGTAACCGAAACAAGCCACGCGGTAACCGTTGTTCCTATGTTGGCGCCTATTATGACACTTATGGCCTGCCTAAGCACAAGAAGACCGGCATTGACGAACCCCACCACAAGAACTGTTGTGGCGCTGGAAGACTGAATAAGGGTCGTTACGAACACTCCGACAATGACCCCCATTATCGGGACCTTGGTAACCATGTTGAGGATCCCCCTCAAGCGGTCCCCGGCCATATTCTTCAGCCCCTCAGACATGGTCTGCATGCCGAAAAAGAAAAGTCCCAGGCCTCCGATAACGTTGAAAATAAGATTTGTTATAATGTCTGTTACCTCAGGTTGGGATCATAAAACCCCGGCATTAACTTTCTTACAGCCGGCAGCATAAACTAGCATGTAGGATTTTAGGTGTCAAGGACTTTGAAACAAAAAACTGAAAAAAAGAAAATACCGCTGCGCCCGAAACCGAAAAAAGGCCCGCTCTCACGTCCCGATACGGGTCAGCGAAAGATACTCTTCCAAAGCGGTCATCGCTGATAAAGCGGCAAGGTAACTTGTTTTCGGGTTTGACGGGAAAGGAACATTTTCCGTGCGGAAAGTGAACGTGCCGGCCTTGCTCTCAACCCGGACCTCATGAATATTCTTGTCGTATTCCGGCGAGGAAATGATCTTTACTCCGGTCTTTTCAACTCCCGCGCCCGCTATCGAAAGTAGGGCTGAAACGTTTATGTTCTTCGGAAAGGCCTTGACCGCCTGCGTGACGGTGCCTTCGAAGATGACCGTCTCGCCTTTCAACGAGTCCAGATCGATGCCGTTCTTCTCAAGATACGGCGCGCCTTTAAGTGATGCCGGGGATTTTCGCGTAGTCAACGTTACCGAATCTATGCCGGCTATGCGAGCGGCCTTTAAGGCATCTATACCGCCCACGGCCCCCGAGGGAAGTATCACGGTGATCCCCGCTTTTAAAGCCGAGCCCATAAGGCCCTCTCTCTCTAAAAGCCCGCCTATGCTCAATATCATCACATCTTTTTTGTTCTCAACAGCTAGGCCGAGCACCTCAACAGCGGCCCCGGGGCAAGCCGCCTCTACGGTGATGTCCGACATCGCTACCGCTTCTCTTGAACTCTCGGCTATCCTGGCACCCCGCACCATAGAAGCCAGCTTTCTCGACCTGTTGATGTCAACATCATAAAGCATCAGAGCCGAAACACTTTCTGACATAACGGCATCTACCCGTTTCGCCAAAGCGGATCCTATCGCTCCGCAGCCCACAACACTGACAGCTTTCTTTTTCTTCACAATTTCACCTCTATCATCCTCTCCAGAGCTTTCCTGGCTTTTTTAGCGACATCTTCAGGTACCGCGATCCGGTAGATCATTTTCTCAAGGGACCTCGCAAGCCATCCCAGGGTCGTAAGCTTCATGTTGGCGCAAACGAACTGGTCGGTGGGAACATAAAAATCCTTGGCGGGGTTATCTCTTTTCATCCGGTATATTATTCCCAGTTCGGTTCCCACTATGAATTCTTTTCCGGGGCTTTCCGTAACATACTTCAGCATGCCGGCGGTACTGCCGATATAAGAAGCTTCCTGAAGCACCTCCTTGCGGCATTCCGGATGCGCTATGAACTCGGCATCGGGATGAAGCTCTTTAGCCCTGACGACCTCCTCCCTGGTAAGCCGCATATGCACTACGCAATACCCGTCCCACAATATGAGCTCTTTTTCCGGTGCATGCTCCCTCACATAGCGCCCGAGATTCTTGTCAGGTACAAATATTATCTTTTCCTCTTTCAGCGACTTTACCACCTGTACGGCATTCGACGAAGTGCAGCATATGTCACTTTCAGCTTTTACCGCCGCGGTTGAATTAACGTAGCATACCACAGCGGCTTCGGGATATTCTTCTTTCTTTTTTTTCAGCTTTTCCACGGTCACCATGTCCGCAAGAGGACATCCGGCTTCCTCTACCGGAAGCAATATCGTTTTTTCAGGGCTGAGCATAGCGGCGCTTTCAGCCATAAATTTAACTCCGCAAAAAACAACCAGCTTTTCCTTCGCTCGCGTTACATCTCTGGCCAAAGCATAGGAATCTCCGACTATATCGGCAATATCCTGTATCTCGTCGCGCTGATAATTATGGGCTACTATGAGCGCGCCCGTTTCTTTTTTGAGTTCCGAGATCTTCCTTCTCAAATGTTCCTTGTACTTCAGGTCAAATTCCGGTTTTATCATATCTCCGCCTTTTATTATCACGCGTTCAATATCGCGTTATCCAACAACCTCGTTTTCCCTACAAAAACCGCCAAAGCCACCAATATCCGGCCTTTCACTTCCCGGACGGGTTGGAGGTCGGAGGCATCGACGATCTCGATATAGTCTATGCTGATACCTCCCTTTGATAAAAGTACTTTTTCAGCTGCCCTTCGAATATTTTCAACGTTCCTTTCTCCCGACAGAACTGTTTCCGAGGCCCGTTGAACGGCCTCGAATACAGCACGCGCGCGGATCCGCTCTTCGACAGACAAATACCTGTTACGGGAACTCATCGCAAGGCCGTCATCCTCTCTCACGATAGGAAGGGTACGCACCTCGACCCCAAGATCCAGGTCCGATGACATCCGTCTTACAACAAGCGCCTGCTGGAAATCTTTCTCGCCGAAATAGCTCCTGTGGGGCCTCACAATATTGAAAAGCTTGGCCACGACGGTGGCCACCCCTCTGAAATGGCCGGGCCGCGAAACTCCGCAAAGCCTTCCGGTCAGGCTTCCTTTTACATCAACATATGTCGCGTACCCATCAGGGTACATCTCCCCGGCATCTGGGAGGAAAAGAACATCGGCCTTTTCCTTCTCAAGAAGCTTTGTGTCCCCGGCGATATCGCGCGGATATTTTTCGAAGTCCTCGTTTGGTCCGAATTGAAAAGGATTAACAAAAATACTCACGACCGTAAGCCCGCATTCCGACACTGACGCCCGGACAAGGCTCATATGGCCTTCATGCAGATATCCCATTGTGGGGACTAGCCCTACCTGCCTTCCCTCGGCCCGGGCCCGGCAAGAAATATCTTTCATCTTTCCGAGAGATCTAACTACTTCCATTTTCAAGCCTTTGCCGCTTCTCGGATGAACACACGACGTCAGTTTCTCTAAACAATTCTTCAGCGGTCTTTCCGGTGCCCGGATGAACGATACGCGGGGATATTTCGGAAAGGCCTTTCAAAACGAAATATCTTTGATGCATCCGCGGATGCGGGATAACCAGCTCATCAGTATGTACCGCGATATCGCCGTACAGTAGTATATCAAGGTCTATTGTCCGGGGAGAATTCCTTTCAGAAACATCCGGCCTTCCCATCTCTCTTTCTATAGCTTTAAGCCCGCGCAAAAACTCTGCCGGCTCGGTATCGGTTCTCACGCGTAAGACCCCGTTTACATAAGGCCCCTGGGAGGGCCCTCCCACCGGATCGGTCTCATAAAAACTCGACGCTGCTACCGCGTCAACTCCACGCATCTCACTTATCTTACGGACGGCCTCGGCACAATTACCGTACCGATCGCCCAGGTTAGAGCCGATACCCACATAGACATCAACCATCATAACCCTCAGCTAAAGAAGGCTTTTTTTATGCGGCAGACAGCTTCTTCCAGCTTTTCCTCTCCTACGGTCAAAGCCATACGGATATACCCTTCCCCGGATGGTCCGAACCC
>CAYMBK010000035.1:0-4433 GCA_964388645.1 uncultured Planctomycetia bacterium
CTGAAAAGGCATATGAGCTTAATTATCAGTGTTCGGCAGTAGTTCCTCGCTGGAACATTACTGTCTCTCCCGGAGGCAAGAAAACAATATCCATGGAGATGAAATTTGAGGACTAAATGCCTGTGTTTAAAACAATTAGATTGACAAAAATTATGTCCGGGAGTAGAATTCAGTAGGGTTAGGAATTCCGGGTAAAAAAGCGGCGATGCTTTTGGGCTTAGAAACAAATTGGAGAAAGAATGAAAGATCCGCAAAATAGAACTGAAAGGGTCTTTGAAGTGCCTGAGCATTACGGTGACAATAAAATAGTGCTTATGGTGAGAGATCCCTGGACCATATTTTCATACTGGGAAATACGGCAGGATGTGGAAGATGGTGTCAGAGCCCTCATTCGCGAAAAGGGTCTTAATCCCGTGAAAAGTATTCTCAGGGTTTACCGGGTAGCGGAAGGCGGGGGCGACGGCGCTCTGAGCCCGGTAAGCGATTTTGACCTTAGAGGCTGGGCATCGAGTTGGTATGTCCATGTCGGCGAGACCGGCAGGGAATGGCTGGTGGAGATAGGAGTGGTAGCCGACAACGGAGAGTTCTTTTGCCTGGCGAGGTCGAACAAGGTCAGGACCCCGGCGCATTATATGTCCGAGACCACAGAAGGCGAGTGGATGTGCCCGGAAGAACTTTATTACAAGATGTTCGCTCTTCCAGAAGACGGGCAAGTCGGGAACAGTTCTCTGGGAGTAAGGGAATTCATGGAGAAATATCTGAAAAAGTGGCTTTCCTCGGGAGGGGTTACCTCCGGGATGTTCTCAAGCCCCGATCTTGTCAGGAAAAAAAGGTAATTATGGCAAAAGGTTATCTGGCACTTGTTTTGCACGCGCATCTTCCTTTCATCAGACATCCTGAACATGACAGTTTTTTGGAGGAAAATTGGCTTTTCGAGGCCATTACGGATACGTATATACCGCTTATAAACGTTTTTGATTCTCTTGTGGCGGACAATGTGGATTTCCACATAACGGTATCTTTGAGCCCTACCCTTATGGCCATGTTGAGAGACGAACTGCTTGTTTCACGTTATCTCCGACATTTAGATAAACTCATAACTTTGGCTCAGCTTGAGGTGGAAAGGACCCGTTCCGATAAGAGGGTCAATGAACTGGCGCTTATGTACCTCGAACGGTTCCGTAATTCAAAGAGTGTTTTTTGTGACAAGTACGGCCGTGACCTTCTGGCGGCATTTAAAAAATTCCAGGATCTGGGCAAGGTTGAGATAATAACATGCTGCGCGACGCACGGCTTTCTGCCTCTAATGGATCTTTCCCGTCCCGCGGTAAGGGCGCAGGTAGAAGTCGCCGTGGAATATTACAAGAAGGTTTTTAAGACGGCTCCGAAGGGAATATGGCTTCCGGAATGCGCTTATCACCCGGGCCATGACGAGATCCTGAAGGAGTACGGTATAGGTTATTTTTTTGTGGAGACTCATGGAGTGCTTTTCGGTTCTCCCAGGCCGAGGTATGGGGTACACAGTCCCTATCTTTGCAAGTCGGGGGTGGCGGTTTTTGGCAGGGATATGGAGAGTTCAAAAGCTGTCTGGAGCTCGAAAGAGGGGTATCCCGGGGATTATAACTATCGCGAGTATTACAGGGATATCGGCTTTGACCTGGATTACGATTATGTAAAACCGTTCATAAACAGCTGCGGAACGCGAGTTAATACGGGAATAAAATACCATCGTATAACGGGCGACGCTGATTACAAGGATCTTTACGACCGTTCTACGGCTTTATCCATAGCCGCTGATCATGCCGGTAATTTTATGTTCAACAGGGAAAAACAGGTGGAGCATCTTTCGGGGATGATGGACAGAAAGCCCATAATAGTTTCTCCCTATGACGCCGAACTTTTCGGCCACTGGTGGTTCGAGGGGCCGGAGTGGCTGGGGGACCTTTTTAGAAAAATGCACTTTGACCAGGATAATATAAAAAGCATAACGCCCGGTGAATTCCTCAAACTTTACGACAAGTTCCCGATAATGGAACCTTCAGCCTCGACCTGGGGATATAAGGGGTACAACGAAGTCTGGCTTGACGGCTGCAACGACTGGGTATACAAGCACCTTCATAAGATGGCCGAACTTATGGCCGGAGACGCCTCGGATTATGCCGAGCCTACTCCGGAGGAGAAGAGGGCGTTAAATCAGATGGCCAGAGAACTTTTACTCGCGCAGTCAAGCGACTGGGCCTTCATTATGAAGACCGGGACTTTTGTGGAATACGCCGTTAATCGTACGAGAGAGCACATAGGAAGATTTCTTGCCATTCACAGACAGCTGAGAGAGGGCAAGTTAGATATGGGAATGATATCGGATGCCGAAAAGAAATACTCGGTTTTCCAGGATATAGATTACCGCGTTTACGCGAAATAAGCCGGGTTGTTTGCTATCCCTCCTGCGATATTTTTAGAGAGTTTGGTAAAGGAATAATCGATTTTTTCGGGCGTAGTGGTCATGAGAAGCCCTCGGGCCGGGAAGGTTTAAAGTTAAAAAGGAGAAGAGCCATGGTGAAAAAAGAAATGAAGAAAACTGTTAAAAAACGAACGAAGGGGGCCGTATCGGAGAAAGCCGCCGCCCCCAAAAGTGCATCACGTAAACGCCTGAGCGATGGAGAGATCAACGACATGATAGCTAAAAAGGCATATGAGTTCTACCTGGAAAGAGGCGGCGCTCACGGTGATGATCATCATGATTGGTACAGGGCGGAGTGCGTTGTTCTGTCAAAATGCAAGAAGTAACATAAGCGAGGTCCAGTTAGAAGAGACAGCGCCGGTTCACCGGTAGGATCTAGTCTTCCTTCAGGCGGCATTCGGTGAGGGGTGGGATCGTCGCCGGAAGGGAGTAGAACAATGAAGCAGGTATTATCGGTAATACTCGGCGGAGGGCAGGGCACCAGGCTTTTTCCTCTTACAAAAGAGAGGTGTAAGCCGGCTGTCCCGCTGCTCGGGAAGTACCGCCTGATAGACATTCCCGTCAGCAATTGCCTTAACTCGGATTTTAACAGGATATATGTCCTTACGCAGTTCCTTTCGGAATCTCTCAATAAACATATCAGCCGCACGTACAAGATGGATGCTTTCTCGAAAGGTTTCATAGAGATAATGGCGGCTGAACAGTCTATGGAAGATACGCATTGGTTTCAGGGCACCGCCGACGCGGTGCGTCGATGTCTAAAACATTTTAATGATCCGGCCATACAGCACATCTTTATACTCTCCGGAGACCAGCTCTATAAGATGAACCTTGCCGACATGTACCGCTATCACGTTGAGAAGAACGCGGACCTTACGGTAGCTTGTAACCGTGTTGCCGAAACTGAGGTGTCGGGGCTTGGCATAATGGGGGTAGACTCGGAAAATCGCATAAAAAGGTTCAGCGAAAAACCTAAAGATGCCGGTGAGATAGACGGCATGGCCTTATCCCAGACAGACGGTAAAAAAGAATTTCTTGGTTCGATGGGCATATATCTATTCAAGAAGAAAGCTCTTGTTGACCTTCTTTTCGAGAGTAAAGAGGTGGATTTCGGACGAGAGATAATACCGGCGGCCATAAAAAAGAAGGACACTTATGCTTATCTTTTCGGGGGTTACTGGAGGGATATAGGGACGATAAAAGGTTTTTATGCCGAAAACATGGCTATGACTGAACCGGTTCCTCCTATAGACATGTTCGACGAAAAATGGCAGATATTCACGCGAACAAGATATCTCTCTCCGGCGAAGTTCGATAACTGTTCCGTGGTAAGAAGCATAGTGGCGGAAGGAGCAATAATACTTTCGGCGAAAATAGAACGCTCGGTCATAGGGCTGCGGTTCAGGGTCGAGGCCGGAACAGAAATTGAGAATACCGTGGTAATGGGATGTGACTACTATCAGACCTCTGAGCAGGTAGCCGAAGACGTCTCTTCCGGCCGTCCCCATCTCGGGGTAGGTAGAAATTGCCGTATACGGCGGGCTATACTCGATAAGAACGTCCGGATAGGGGACGATGTCAGCATACTTAACGAGAAAAATATCCAGTACGCGGACGGACCTAACTATTACATACGCGATGGTATAACCGTAATACCCAAGAATGCTGTGGTGGATCCCGGCACTGTCATATGAAGGTTTTAGCCATAAACGGAAGCCCCAGGAAAAGCGGGAACACCGCTTCTCTTCTCGAAAGTTCCCTGGACGGGGCCCGGGAGGAAGGTGCCCTTGTAGAACGTATAGACCTTATTGATATCCGTATACGGCCTGTGACGGAAAAGGACTATACCATCGCCGAAGGCGCCGTTACGGGAGGCGAACCTGACGACCTGGGGATGATCATAGCCTCTTTAGCTTCTTCTGATGCCGTGATAATGGCATCGCCCATGTTTTTCGGGAGCATCACCGGCCAG
>CAYMBK010000036.1:0-5677 GCA_964388645.1 uncultured Planctomycetia bacterium
CTTCCTAACGGAGATTCCCGTAAGAGCGCGATAAAACAGGTGGCGTCCGGCAGGTTCGGAGTTACGGCGAATTACCTGATAAATGCCGAAGAGATACAGATAAAGATCGCCCAGGGAGCTAAACCCGGGGAGGGAGGCCAGCTCCCGGGACACAAAGTAAGCGCCGTTATAGCCAGGACGAGATATACCACGCAGGGCGTTACTCTTATTTCACCGCCGCCTCATCATGATATTTACTCCATAGACGACCTTGCCCAGCTTATATTCGATCTTAAAAGTGTCAACCCCAAAGCCAGGGTAAGCGTTAAGCTGGTTTCGGAAGTCGGTGTGGGAACCATAGCGGCCGGTGTGGCGAAAGGCCACGCTGACATGATACTTATATCCGGCGCTGACGGAGGAACGGGGGCTTCTCCCAGGACTTCCATACGCCATGCCGGGCTTCCCTGGGAACTCGGCATTTCGGAAACGCATCAGACGCTTGTACTTAATAATCTCAGGAAAAGAGTGCGCCTGCAGACAGACGGGCAGATGCGAACAGGACGGGACGTGGCTTTAGCCGCCATATTGGGAGCTGAGGAATTTGGCTTTTGTACCGCGGTGCTTATAACTCTGGGATGTGTGATGCTGCGCCATTGCCATCTTAACAATTGTTCGGTGGGAGTGGCGACGCAGGATGAGCTTTTGGAGAAGAGGTTTAGCGGCAGGCCGGAATACGTCGTTAACTATATGAATTTTATAGCTATGGACCTGAGGGAAATAATGGCGTCACTCGGAATAAGAACGATCGATGAGCTGGTAGGAAGGACCGACCTCATAGGTTTAAATAAGGATATTTTACCGGAGAAAGCTAAATGCACGGATCTCTCGGGTATACTTTACCGGGCTGAAACACCAGCGGCTCTATTGGCATGTGAACACGCGAACGCCGATAGCGGCCCAAAAAACAGGCTGGATGAAAGTATTTTAAAAGCCGCCGGAACGGCCATAGAAGAAGACACTCCGGTAGTCACGGAAGAGCTTATCTACAACTATGACAGGTCGGTAGGAGCGCGTCTAAGCGGAGAGGTATGTGCCCGGCGCGGAGAACAGGGGTTGTCTGAAGATACTATAAAATGCGGTTTCACTGGTTTTGCCGGACAGAGTTTCGGGGCTTTTCTGGCAAGGGGGATAACTTTCAAGCTTTCGGGAATGGCCAACGATTATGTGGGTAAAAGTATCTCCGGGGGGAAGATAATAATTTACCCCGGAGAAAGATCCACGTACATGGCGGAAGATAACGTGATAATAGGCAATACTTGTTTTTACGGGGCTGTCGCGGGCGAGGCATACATAAGAGGCCGGGCCGGAGAGAGGTTTTGCGTGAGGAATTCCGGCCTTTACGCGGTAGTGGAAGGAGTAGGTGACCACGGCTGTGAATACATGACCGGAGGCAGGGTGGTGGTTCTCGGTACGACGGGAAGGAATTTCGCGGCGGGCATGTCGGGCGGTATAGCTTATGTATACGATAAATACGGCAATTTCACGGAAAAATGCAACATGGAGATGGTGGAGATAGAGAAGCTTTCCGCTGAAGACGAAACTTTAATATCGGAGCTTTTGGGTAATCACCACAGAAATACTCACAGCGATATTGCCGGAAGAATACTGGAAAATTACCGTCAAGAGATCTCCAGATTTGTTAAAGTTATGCCGATGGAATATAAAAGGGTTCTCGGAGCCAGAGAAATGGAAGAGAAAATGGGGCTCGGGGAGGTGTCCGATGGGTGATGTCAGGGGTTTTCTGAAAGTGCGAAGAAAAGACGCGCCGTACAGGCCCGTATGTGAGAGGATTAAGGATTTCAAGGAAGTGGCGGAGCCTCTTGTTCCGGAAGAAGCGGCTTATCAGGCATCGAGATGCATGGATTGCGGGACACCGTTTTGCCATTGGGGATGTCCGCTGGGCAACCAGATACCGGAATGGAACGACCTGATGTTCCGGGAAGACTGGGAGGGGGCGTATAAGATGCTTTCTTCAACTAACAATTTTCCCGAGATAACCGGACGGATATGCCCCGCGACATGTGAATATGCCTGTGTGCTCGGAATAAATGACGATCCGGTGACAATAAGAGAGAACGAGCTCGCCATAGCGGAGAGAGCTTTCAGTTTAGGCCTGGTAAAGCCCTCGGCCGCGCGAAAAAGCACAGGGAAAAAAATAGGCATAATAGGGTCGGGCCCGGCGGGGCTTGCATGTGCCGACCAGCTGAACAAAGCCGGGCACCGCGTAACAGTTTACGAAAAAGATGACAAAGCCGGAGGGCTTCTCAGGTACGGCATACCGCATTTTAAGTTAGATAAGAATATCCTGGACAGGCGCCTGGATGTCATGGCCGCTGAGGGAGTGAATTTTGTTACGGGAGTTGAGGTCGGGGATGATATAACGCTGGATGAGATAGCCCGAGAAAGTGACGCCGTATGCCTTGCTCCGGGATCAGGGGTTCCCAGAGACATTAGTATAGAGGGGCGGGAACTTAAGGGGATACATTTCGCCATGGAATATCTTTCGCAGGGCAACAGGATAGCCGCGGGAGATCCAATCCCCCCCGATGAATTTATATCCGCGGAAGGCAAGAAGGTCGTTGTAATAGGCGGAGGCGATACGGGGTCGGATTGCGTGGGCACCGCTAACAGGCAGAACGCTTCTTGCGTGGTTCAGATAGAGCTTATGCCCAAACCCGGAGAGTGCAGAAGCGAGAACAGCCCCTGGCCGAAGTACCCGATGCTTTTAAAGACGACTTCCAGCCATGAAGAAGGCGCGCAAAGAGAATGGTCGGTCCTGACTAAAAGGTTTACGGGAAAAATGGGAAATGTAGAAAAACTTGAATGTGTGAGGGTGGAGTTCTCCGGAGAAGATAAGAACGGCTGTCCGGTAATGAGGGAAGTGGAAGGCAGCGGCTTTTACATAGACGCGGACCTTGTTATAATAGCCGCGGGGTTTATTTCTCCTATCACCGAAAAGCTCTTATCTCGATCCGGAGTGGAACTTGACGGCAGGGGAAATATAAAGGCCGATGGCGAGATGATGACGAACGTTAAGAACATTTTTTCGGCCGGGGACGGCCGGCGCGGACAGTCTCTGGTGGTCTGGGCTATTTCAGAAGGCAGGAAATGCGCCTATAACATAGACAGGGCCCTGATGGGCAGAAGTTTTCTGCCTTTCGCGTAAAAGCAGGCGGCGTCGCCCGGCGTAAACAGTATTGTTGTTCGTTTGATCGTTCCGCTTCAGGGGCGAGGAAGTATTGGTGCCCTGGGCAGACGAGAGAATGCCGGCCTTAACAAGAAAGCGTATACCGATGAGTATAATGTAATCCAGGAGGGGACATATGATAGGTACGGGGTTTAAGAATCTTGACGGGGTACTTACCGGGCTGAGGATAGGCGATAATGTGGTCTGGCAGGTTGACGATATAAAGGAATACATAGAATATGCCGATAGTTTCGCCGCGGAGTCTTTAAGGTCCGGGAAAAAAGTGATATACATGAGGTTCGCCTCCCACAAAAAAATATTAGAACCCGCTGAAGGTGTAACTGTGTACGAGCTTGATTCACATGATGGTTTTGAGGCCTTCTCGACGGAAGTTAATTCAATAATAACAAGGGAAGGCGTCGGGGTGCATTATGTTTTTGACAGCCTTTCGGACCTTTTGCCGGCATGGGCTACCGACCTTATGGTCGGTAACTTTTTTATGGTCACCTGCCCGTATCTTTACGAGCTTGATACTGTCGCTTATTTCGCGCTTATACGCAATTATCACTCCTACAAGACCATCGCCCGTATACGAGAGACAACACAGCTTCTGATAGACATATATGATTGTAACGGAGAGTTCTATGTGCATCCGTTGAAGGTGTGGAACCGGTATTCTCCGACCATGTTCCTGCCTCATCTAAAACAAGGCGACAAGTTTACGCCTATTACCGACAGCGTCGAGGCGACGAAGGCTCTTTGTTATATGAAAAATCCCGTGGCTGAGGGAGGCAAGAGGAACCTTGACTATTGGGACCGGATGTTCATGAAGGGGGAGGATCTCCTGGCTGATAACGCCTCCCGGGAGGAGAAGAAAAACATGGTATCTCTCTTCTCGAACGTGATGATATCCAAAGATCCCAAAATATTGTCACTTGTTGAAAACACCTTTTCGCTGGAAGACCTGCTCGAAATAAAGTCGAGGATGATAGGGACAGGAATAATCGGGGGTAAGGCGGTGGGTATGCTTCTGGCGAGAAAACTTCTGTCTGAAGACGCGGATCTGAACTGGGAGCAATGGTCGGAGCCGCATGATTCTTTCTATATCGGGTCGGATGTTTTTTACAGCTATATTGTCCAGAACGGATGGTGGAAACTCAGGTTGGAGCAGAAAACAGAAGAGGGATATTTCGACGCGGCACGGGTGATGGGCGAAAAGATACTGCACGGGAAATTCCCCGAAGAAACACGCGAGCAGTTCCAGAGGATAATGGAATATTTCGGACAGTCGCCCATAATAGTGAGGTCATCAAGTTTGCTTGAAGACGGTTTTGGCAACGCGTTTGCCGGAAAATACGACAGTTTTTTCCTTTCAAACCAGGGGTCTCCCGAGGAAAGGTTCGTAAAATTCGTAGAAGCCGTAAGGAAGATCTATGCCAGTACGATGAGCGAAGATGCTCTGGTTTACAGAAAACAGAGAGGCCTGGATAAACTGGACGAACAGATGGCTCTTTTGGTACAGAGAGTTTCCGGCGCGTATCACGGAAAATATTTTTTTCCGGATATGGCCGGCGTTGGGATCTCTTATAACACCTATGTGTGGAGTAAGGATATGTCTCCCGAGGCCGGGATGATGCGGATAGTGATGGGCCTGGGAACCAGGGCCGTTAACAGGGTAGAAGGAGATTATCCCAGGATAGCCGCTCTTGACAGGCCGTTGCTACGGCCTCACGCGGGAAGAGACGAGCTTGTGAAATATTCACAGCGCGAAGTGGACGTGATAAATGTCGGAATTAACGAATTTGATACCATATCCCTTGAAGAGGCTTCCGCGGAAGATGTGGATTATCTCTTAGACTCGATCGGGAAAAGAGACCACGAAGGTATGCGTATCCTGGCTGACAGGGGCATAGAGCGGGAGGCACCGTGGGTAATAACCTTTGATGATTTTTTCTCGAGCACCGATTTCGTTGGCAACATGAACAGGCTGATGAAAAGCCTGGAAAAAGGTTATAACTATCCCGTGGATGTGGAGTTCACCGTTAACCTTACTCCGGAAGGGGCTTACAGGGTGAACCTCCTGCAATGCCGGCCTTTGCAAACAAGAGGCCTGGGAAAGAAAGTGGAGATCCCGGAGGGGATAAAAAAGGAAGATACGATGTTTTCCTCGGGAGGATATTTTTTCGGAGGGAACATTTCCCAGGATATACACAGGATAATATACGTAGACCCCGGCATGTATACCGCGTTGCCTGAAACCGGAAAATATGATATAGCGCGCGCTGTCGGTAAGCTGAACAGGAAAATACCTGACAGCAATACATCTCCGACGCTTCTTCTCGGACCCGGGAGATGGGGGACATCAACTCCCTCGCTGGGGGTGCCGGTGAACTTTTCGGAAATAAACAACATCGCTGTTCTTGGAGAGATATCTTTCTCCGGCGGCAACCT
>CAYMBK010000037.1:0-5194 GCA_964388645.1 uncultured Planctomycetia bacterium
ATGTTTCGGTCGCTCATGTTCGATCTTTTGGAAGAGATACTCCGAAGCCAGATCAAACAGGCCCTTGCCAGCTTATTCACTGGCCTGGGCGGATCCGGCGGGGGTGGGTTTTTTGGCGGCCTTATGGGCATGATCGGAGGCCTATTCGGACACAAGGGGGGCTGGGTAACAGAGAGTGGCATACAGAGGTTTCATGACGGAGGCTGGCCGGGACTAAGAAACGACGAGGTTCCGGCAATACTCCAGACCGGGGAGCGCGTCCTTAATAGGCAGGAGGCCTCGGAATATGGAAAAGGCGGGAAAGAATCGCCGATCTACAACATCACCATAAACGCTGTTGACGCGCAGTCATTCGCTATGCTGGTCCGGCGTAACCCGGAAGCGATCATCGGGGTTGTTGGTGAGAATATGTCGAGGAATGGATCCCTGCGAAGGATCTCTCAAGCCTCGGCTTAAAAGGAGCATAAAATGGCAGACTTCACCTATGTAGCAGATAAGACGGTAGAGGAAGAAATACAATTCGACACGCTGATATCAGAGGCAGAGAACGGATTCGAACAGAGAAGAAGCCGCCGGGATAATGCCATAAGAAAATTCAAACTGTTTTACACGAATAGGACATCATCAGAAATGACAGAGGTTGCCGAGTTTTTTGAAGGCAAAAAAGGATCCTTAACGAGCTTTACTTGGGAAAACCCGAACGACAGCACAACTTACACGGTCAGGTTCGCCGACGACAGTTTCAAGTTTAAGAGGGTGGCGTTCAATATCTTTTCTTTTGAGGTTTCGCTTTTGGAGGTTCTTACGTAATGAAAGTTAAGCATATCATCATATCTCATTTCGCGGTTGCTCTTATCCTTCTGGCGGGGTGCGCGGCAATAAACCACACGCCAAGCGGGGAGCTTTTAGACCGGGCCTTGCTGGAGAGGCAGGTCGCCGCTATCAGAAAACAAAACAGAAAGGGCGATTGTCATATTCAAGCATTATACCGTGTCTATTTTTACCAAAGCGAAGGGATCCCTTATCGGCTGTGTATTGGGAAATATAAAGGTGAAATGCACGCATGGTGTGAGTATTACGAAAACGGGAAATGGCTTTTAGACGATAAGGCACAAGGGATAAAAGGCTGGGAGAGGAGTAAGGTGAGAGGTTATTCTCCGGACGCCGCGGAAACCGTGCCAGACTACAGAATAAAAGGATAAAAATGAGGACACCTGACAGCGACTTTATTGAAGAAAAAAACAAAGACGAAAACTCCCCGATCAGGCTTTACACGATCGAGGACTATGACGGGTCGAGCAATGATATAACCCTTGCCGAGAATGACGAGGACGTGGTTTTTGATTCTGTCACTTACACCAAATTCCCGATCGTATGCGAGAGAATCTCCGAGAACACGCAGGGTGAAATCGATTATGTCAGGCTTATTCTGGCGAACGTGTCGCAGGTCATTCAGGGCTATCTACACTCGTATGACTTCCGGGGGAAAAAGGTCACTATAACGACCGTGTTCCGGGATCACTTGGACGAGCCGGACGCCGCCATTCAGGACGTCTACTACATAGACAGCTATATCGTAGACCTCAAAAACGTCGCCTTAACGCTTACCAGCAAATTCGACCTTCTGGACGTTGAATTGCCGTTCAGAAAATATGCAAGGACGTATTGCAGTTGGAAGTTCAAGTCAACAGAATGCGGTTACGGCGGAGAGGAAAACACTTGCAACAGGACGCTCCAGCGGTGCAGGGAGCTTGATAATGTTTTAAGGTTCGGGGGCTTTCCGTCCGTGCCTTCAAGAAGGATGTTTATTCAATAATGACCGAACAGGACCTTTGCAAAAAATATCTCGGGATCCCTTACGAACACCACGGCAGGACCATGAAAGGCCTTGATTGCTGGGGACTTATCATCCTGGCCTATAAGGACTTCGGCATCGATGTCGTTGATCTCGAGCATTACGACTATAACTGGTTCAAAAAAGGCGAGGACTACTTCACTAAAAAGTATTATCTGGAAAACTATTACAAGCTCTGGAAACGCACAATGGATCCCAAATTTATGGACTTGGCGATGTTCGAGAACTCTATCGGAGTGCCTCATCACGCCGGGATATGCCTGTCAGACGGCAGGTTCTTGCAGTGTGCCATAAAGGTCGGGGTTATCGTGTCAACGCTGGACGTGGGCTGGGAGAAGAAGCTCCGAGGATTTTATAGATACACTCCGGTAAAAGAGGGGACGAAATGATAAGAATTGTTTTTATTCCGAACATACTCGAAATAGACGGACGCATAAAAAAGCAGTTTGAGTATAACCGCGATCTCTCCGTGGCGGACTATATCAAGATGTCCGGGCTTGATCTTAAAGACAATAAGGTCATATTGTCCGGGAAGAAGCTGGACGATCTTAGTGTAAAACCCAATAAGGGCGATGAGATCATTATAACGCCGGACGTGAAATTTACGGCGATAGTGGCGGCTCTGACGTTCTTTGGTGGAGGATCTTTAATTTGGGGAGCTATAAAGGCCGTGGCGATCATCGCTATGGTGGCCTACGGCATATATTCAATGGTGTCCCAGCCGCGGAAGCCTTCGTCAGATCTTGCCTCGTACACTCCCGCGGGAATAGATCAAAGCTCTCCGACTTACGGCTGGGACGGTATTCATACGATACAAGAGGTGGGCGTTCCGGTTCCGATCATCTATGGTGAGCATAAGGTTGGGGGGAACATCATAAACTCGTTTATTCGCTACGACGGGGACGATAGCTATTTATACGTCCTTCTGGCCCTTGCCGAGGGCGAGGTTGAGAGTATCTCGGACGTTAAGATCAACGATAATCCGGTGGCGAACTTCGAGGGCGTTGATACGGAGACGAAGGTCGGACTAAATACCCAGACGGTCATCGAGGGATTCGAGGACGCTCATAATCTCAACAGCGTGAACGTGGACTTGCCGAAAGACACGCCGTATGTCTATACGACGGTAGACGATGACGTCGAGGCAATAGAGATTCACTTGTCCTGTCCGGGCGGGCTGTTCTCGGTGTCGGGCGGTGGTGGAATGTCAAACGCTACCATAACTTACAAGGTGGAGTATAAACTTAGCTCTGCCGGGACATATACAAATCTCGGGAACCAGACCTTCTCGGCCTCGTCCAGATCGGCCATTCGGAAAATCTACCGCATAGACGGCCTTGAGGCCGGGCAGTATGATGTCCGGGTCACAAAAATATCGAACGACAGCACATCAACGGTCCAGCAGGATCTTAAATGGATCCAGCTCGATGAGATAAAGACTGACAATTTGTCCTACCCGAATACGGCCTTGCTCGGCATTGAGGCGATGGCGACAAACCAGCTTTCCGGGAATATGCCGAATTTCACCTGTGTTGTAAAGGGTCGGAAGGTATCAGCTCCCACAATCATGAACGGGGCGGTTCAGGTAGACTGGGAGGATTACTACTGGGATCCCGACACCAGCCAGTATAAACTTCTGTCTGACGACACGGTGTTGTCGTGGGACGGGTCGTCGTATTCCAGCCAGTATTGCGCAAACCCGATCTGGTGCATGAAGGACCTTCTGACGAACGCTCGGTATGGCCTCGGGGAGTTTATCCTTTCAAGCCTTATGAGCGATTCACAGCTTGTGTCTATGTCAAAATATTGCGAAGAAAAGCTGGATGACGGGGCGGACGGGTACGAGAAACGTTTCCGACTGGACGTGGTTATCGACGGAGGGGGAAAGGCTCTGGACGTAATAGCCCAGCTTGCGACGGTGTTCCGGGGTTTACCGTTCTATTCTGCCGGGAATATCCATCTCAAAATAGACAAGCCGGAGACGGCGGTCCAGATGTTCAATATGGGCAACATCATCCGGGATTCGTTCAACGAGAGCTGGAAGTCTATTAAGGATATCCCGAACGTTATTGAGATTCAATACCTTAATAAAGACAAGGATTATAAGCAAGAAATCGTCGGATATATAGATGAGGCCGCAATAGCCGCTGGGGAGCCCTTACGCAAAAAGACCATGAAACTCTTTACCACAAGAACAAGTCAGGCAATACGTGAGGCGAGGTATGCTCTAAAAGTGGCGAAGTACATCGACAGGACGGTCAATTTTAAAGCCATGATCGACGCTATCGCTTGTCAGGCCGGGGACGTTATATCTGTGTCACATGACGTTCTTGGAACCGGGCCGAGCGGTATTGTCCGGGCTGACAGCACGACGACTTCCATTAAGCTCGACCAAGAAGTGACGCTGGCCCCAGATACGACGTACAAGCTCCGGGTGAGGTTCGCCGATGATACTATTGAAGAAAAGACCGTCAGTTCGGCGGCGGGAACGACTGACACTATTGCCGTGGTCGGGGATCCGTTTACGTCGGCTCCGGCGGCATACGATAAGTATATGCTGGGGACAGCCAGCACAATAAAACAGGACTATCGCATAATCTCGATATCCAAAGACAACAATTACGAGGTTGAAATAACGGCGATCATTGTTGACGCAAACGTCTATGACGATACGGCGGTAAATATCCCGGACGATAATGTAACAACTCCAAACTACACGACACCGCTTGTGTCGGACTTACAGCTTTTCGAGAGGGTATTCACGCAAGCCGACGGGACGATAGAATCGGCTATTGAGGTCTACTTCTTAAAGCCCAGCCTCGAGGGGTACAGCGAGGTCAACAGATACAAGGGAGCGAATATCTGGATCCGTGAGGACGAAAACCAGCCGTGGCGGTTCGCCGGGTATACCGAATCGGACTATTTTTCAATTACCGGGAACCTTGTCGTGGGGACGACTTACTATATTTGCGTGACAAGCGTACCGTTCCGGGGGAACGAAACGTCCAGAGCCGATTCTCCGAGCGATGATATCACGCTTGCGGGCAAGACCACCGTGCCGAGCAACGTGACGAATTTCGCTTATGTGTTTACGGACGAGCTGGCATTGTCATGGGATAAAGTAACGGACGCAGATCTTGCCGGGTATGAGATAAGGACGGCTGACAGCAACTGGGGCGTGGATAACGCAAACAGGGTTTACAGGGGGCTTGTCAATTCCTTCATTTATAGACCGGAAACAAGAGCCCCGGGGACGCTTTATATAAAGGCGTACAATACCAGCGGGGTGTATTCCGAAACTGCTACGACAGTAGACCCGACTAATCCCGCCCCAACTGC
>CAYMBK010000038.1:0-3794 GCA_964388645.1 uncultured Planctomycetia bacterium
CGCCGCCGCGATCCTGCTTTTTACCGAAAATTGTTCCATGCTTCCTGTTCCCGTTATAAGGTCGTTTATTCGCCTGCCTCCTTGCCGAGAAAACGTCACATAATAGCCTTGATCGTCTCAGGACGTTATTGTGATGTAGCTATACTTATCTGTTTTATATTCACCTGCCTGCATACGTCCCAGACATCTATTATCTTCCCCAGCGAAGCGTTCTTATCCGCTCTGATAAGTACCGGCTGCTCGTCAGCGGCGGCAAGCGTGAGCCGAGAAACAAGCTCGTTCCAATCCGTAGGCCTTTCGTTAATATATATAACATCAAGAGATGTTACCGTAACGATAAGAAGCTCCCTGTGCAAAACCTCGCTCGTGACCGCTCTTGGAAGGTCAACCCGTATGCCCGGTTGAAAGATATAGCTTGATGTCAGCATAAAGAATATCAAAAGAAGAAAAACCACATCTATCAGGGGGGCTATATCCAAAGTGCCCTTTTCTATCGATATCTTCCTCTTAAACTTCATCTTCTTCCCGTTTAGTGCCGAGTATGTTTACGATATTCGTGGCACTTTTTTCCATCTCAAGAACAAAACCATCCACTTTACTTACCAGAAAATTATACGCGACATACGCGGGTATAGCAACTGCCAGGCCCGCCACCGTGGTAACAAGGGCTTCCCATATTCCTCCCGCCAGGTCTCCGGGATTTACTGCCATCAAAGAAACAGACTTCTGCTCAATTACCTGAAAAGCCCTTACCATACCGGTTACCGTTCCAAGCAGGCCTAAAAGAGGGCTTATGTGCGCGATCGTCGCCAATATCCCAAGATTTTTTTCTAACCTTGGGACCTCATGCAAACCGGCATCCTCTATAGCTTCCTTTATTTCCGCCCGGCCACGATCATGCTTTAAAATGCCGGCCTTAACTATATGGGCTATCGGGCCTGGCATGGCGTTACATTTGTCGATAGCGTTGAGGATCTTATTTCTCCTCAAGGTTTCGGAAATATCCTCCATAAAAACCTCTGTATTGATCTCCGCTCTTCGCAAATGCCATAATTTTTCGATCACGACAGCTACCGCTATTACCGAACACATAAGTATAAGGAACATTAGCGGCCCGCCCTTAACGATCAATTCCCACATATTTCCCTCCTGCTCGCTTTCTTGGCTCTATTCCCTGTTATGGTATCCTTTCAGTATCTCCATTTTCTCTCTGGCATGTTCCGACTCCTTGCCTGAAGAGCGCGAAAGTTTCTCGTACATACGGTACGCTTTTCCAAACTCTTTTTCGGCCTCTAATATCTCGGCGCACTTCAACCTCGACCTCATAAGCCAGAACCCCCCGGCGGGATACCTGTATTCGACTTTGAGGTATTCTTCTAAAGCCCGCCGGATGTCACCGGTCTTTTCGTAGCATTCCGCAAGGTCAAACTGTATCTGGGCATTCATTTCCGAGTTGTCGCCCGTTAGCGCCATCCTGAAATATTCCAGGGCCAGCGTATACTGCTCTCTGGCTTTCAATATTATCCCCATACGGCTATTAGCGATGTTGGCTATTCCACCGCCCTTATAGCCCTCGGCTACTGACCGGTACCACTCGATGGCCTCGTCAACCCGTCCATCCTTCTTCAGGATATCGCCCAACGTAAGCATGGCCTGAGGTGTCCACTTTCCTTCCGGATAGACCTTTACCATCCTTTGGAACTGGGCTATGCTCTCATTCGCCATATTGTCGTCATAAAATGCCCACCCCAGCCAATATTCGGCTTCCTCGGCGAACACGCTGTCAGAGAACTCCGATATAACTCGTGAAAAATATACTCGAGCCTTCGAAAAATCGCCCTTTCCATAATGATACTCTCCAAACCAGAAAAGTATCCCCGGTGTCAAAGCGTCCTCTTCGGTATCCTCCATTAGATCGGTAAAGACTCTCATGGCTTCGCCCTCTGAAGAAAGGCGGTAATATGCCCACCCCAAAAAATAGCGGGCGGCGCGAATATGCGTGCCGTCAAAACTGACGCCCGGGATATCATTATTTTTAGAGATCAAAGCGCTTTCAGTAAGAACTTCCTCATATCGCCCCAGACGGTAAAAAATATCCAACCGGCGCACGTAGGATTCTACCACAAAACCGCTTTCAGGGAAAAGATTTATCACCTTATTGAAATTTTCAAGTGAAGAATAGTGATCTCCTCTTTCAGAGTAGAGAACACCCAGCATATAATGAACTCCAGCGATATACGAAGATCCGGGAAAGTTTATTATCATGGACTGGAACGCCAGAATGGCCGAGCTTTTTCTACCTGACCCCGCCAGTATCATTCCTATCTCATACTGCGCATAATCCGCCAGCGGACTTTCGGGATAAGTGTTAAGTATCTTATCGTAGATCTCGGCCGCGCCGCCGATATCCCCGCGGATCTTGAGTATATCAGCCGCCTCCACAAAAGCGTTCACCGCCACCTCGGGATCATCCGCCCTTTCAGCGAGAGAAAGGAACTCCTTTAGAGCTCTTTGTTCCTCTTTGAGCTCACGATAAGTTTTTGCCAGCGCATAGTTGACCTTGAACGTGAACGTCCCGTGCGGATAAAGCAGCAAAGCTTCTCTATAAACAGCGGACGCGTTTTCAAGATCTCCCGACGCGCGATAAAGTTCGCCCAAATAAAAATACGCGGGCTCGATAAATTTATGTTCGGGCACCTCGTGAATGACGTGCCTGTACAACTCAGCCGATCTTTCAACTGAGCCCAGATCGCCCTCGATCGCGGCCATGGCCATAAGAGCGGATGCCTGTATTTCAGGCGTAGGACAATTCTCGGCGGCCTCCTGAAACCATTTTACTGCTTCTTCGGTGTTTCCCTGTGTTCTGTATAACTCCGCCGCCTTATACTGAGCGGCGCCTTTCCAGGGCGGCGACCCCAGGGCTTTTGACGCTTTCTTAAAATTGGCCATTGCCTTATCTTTTTCCCCGATGGCGTAATAACATTCTCCAAGGAGATAATACGATTCAAAAATCCGGGTATTGACCGGATACCTGGCCATATGACCTTCAAGCTGAGCTATACCCTCAGCGTAGGAACCCGCCCTGAAAAGCACGTCACCCAGAGCATAGCCTGAAAGTATAGACATCTCACTACCCGGATACCTTTCTATAACCTCCCGAAAAGCATCGGCCGAAGCGCCGTACTCACCCATTTTGTCATAACACCAGGCGATAGAATAATAGGCCTGTCCGGCCAATCCTCCTACAGGATGCGAAGAAATGACCTCTTGATAGCCTGCAAGGGCATTCTCATATTTTCCTTCACGGTAATGCGTTTCAGCTATCCAAAAGACAGCCTCTGCCTCGAACCCTGTATTCTTGAACCTGTCTGCCACCATTGAGAACTCGGCCAGGGCCTTCTGCGTCTGTCCGGTTTCAAGATATATGTTACCCAGCAGAATATGTATCTTAGCTTCTTTTTCCTGGGGAATATCGCCGAGTAAAAGTTCCACCAATTTGCTCTCCGCCATGTCATAAAACCCGTCTGAGATCGATCTTTCAACAAAATCGATCTCAGAGTCTACGGTATTCGCCGCGGCATTGGCCACACCCGAACAAGTTAGGGCCGCTAAAAATATTCCATGTAAGATAATATCAAATATCCTCACGCCACTATCCATCAAATTTGACCGCCTCATAAAAGTTACCTGAAATGCCCCTGATGACAACTCCGTCAAGGGCATAAAACTCACGAAGAAGCGCACCCCAACCAAGCCTTAACGCTATCCTCGGATACCTCCGTGATGAACTATAT
>CAYMBK010000039.1:0-8639 GCA_964388645.1 uncultured Planctomycetia bacterium
TGCCTCTTCTATTCCCACATACTATGTTTCAAAAATGGCCAGGCAGAATGTCAAAGTCGCGCTTTCCGGTGACGGCGGCGACGAGAGTTTCGCGGGATATAAGAGGTACGCGGATGTACGGTATATTTCCGCTATGCAGGCGGTATTGCCCGGGATGATCAAAAGCCTGGCAAGATCCGCGGGCAACGGCATGGCGCGACGCGGAGGGGTGTGGCCGATAAAGACGGCCAATAAGCTTGAGGAATTTTATTTGCCGCCTTTTGACATTTATTTCAAAATGATATCGATGTACAAGGAAAAGGAAAAGAACAGTTTGTACGGGAACAAGCTGAAAAAGGCCATGCGCGGCTACAGTACACTCGAAAAATACAGGAAGGTCTTTGATTCCTGCCGCAGCGACGAGCTTCTTTCAAAATTCCAGTATTTGGACATCAAAACATATCTTTGCGACGATATTCTTGTCAAAGTGGACCGCGCGAGCATGGCCAATTCCCTTGAAGTAAGATGCCCCCTGCTTGACCACGAGTTCATGCAATACGCCGCTTCTCTCCCGGCCTCTCTTAAATATAGAGGGACTACGGGTAAATATATCCTGAAAAAAGCGTTTTCAAAGACTGTTCCGAGGCGCATCTTAGCCCGCAAGAAGATGGGGTTTGCCGTGCCTATGGCGCATTGGTTGGCCAACGACCTGCGTGCTATGGTGGAAAAGGAACTATTCGCCGCGGACAGTATTATAAGGGAACTTTTTGACGCCGACCATGTTCTGGGAATATGGCATTCGGTACTGCGAGGAGATACGAAGTGGTTTCTGAAGGCTGACCTTTCATACCGCATATGGGTGCTTTTTGTGCTCAGCCGCTGGCATACAAGATATATAAAGAACGCGTAACCGGATATACGGAGATCTATACCGGAAAGGGAAGGGCCTCGCGTGCCACTTCGGGCAGGCCGGGACCCGGCCAAGAAGTCCCTCGTAACCGGATAATCGCAAATGGGTTGGCGAAGGGCAAGCGATCTCATTGACACTACTCGAGTTTGAGCTGTCTTGAAATGATCGCGCTATTATTGTATATTAATCCAATAGGTGTTTAATGTTTTTGCCGTAAATCAACAAGGGGGTACTATATGGGTGAGGGAATAACCGCCATAAACGAAAAAGTGCAGAGAGAAAGCAGCTTTATAGAAGACCTGATCGCCGAAATACACAAAGTGATAATCGGGCAGGACTATCTGATAGAACGCCTTCTGGTAGGGCTACTCGGCAACGGGCACGTTCTCATAGAGGGCGTTCCGGGGCTGGCCAAGACGATGTCAGTGAGGGTCATTTCAGCGGCCATCAACACGGGTTTTCAGCGTCTCCAGTTCACTCCCGATCTTTTGCCGGCCGACCTTGTGGGAACGCTGGTTTATAGTCCGAAAGACGGGGCTTTCACGACAAAAAAGGGCCCGATATTTTCCAATATTATACTTGCCGATGAAATAAACAGGGCTCCCGCGAAGGTGCAGAGCGCCCTTCTTGAGGCGATGCAGGAACGGCAGGTGACTATAGGCGAGAATACCTTTAAACTGCCGGAACCCTTTCTTGTTCTTGCCACGCAAAATCCCGTGGAACAGGAAGGGACATATCCTCTTCCGGAAGCCCAGGTGGACAGGTTCATGCTCAAGGTCAACATAGGCTACCCGAACAGGGAGGAAGAGCTGCGTATTCTCAGGTCTATGGCGGTTACCGACAAGAAGCTGGATGTCAGGCCCGTGATAGATCCGGCAAAAATACTAGATGCCCGTAAACTCGTAAACGAGGTATACATCGATGAGAAGATCGAAAAATACATTATCGACATAGTTTTCGCTACACGCGAGCCCGCTTCTTTCGGGATAAAGGACCTCGAAGGTTTTATCGAGTACGGGGCGTCTCCGAGGGCCAGTATTTACCTTGCCGTGGCGGCTAAGGCCTACGCGTTCCTCAAACGCCGCGGCTATGTTACGCCGCAGGACGTAAAATCTATCGGCATGGACGTTCTCCGTCACAGGGTCATACCGAGTTACGAGGCGGAAGCGGAAGATAAAACGTCGGAGGATATAGTCAAACGGATATTCGAGGAAGTGGAAGTTCCGTAAAATCGGCAGGTGCGGGAAATGATACCTAAAGAGGTCATCAGAAAAATACGCAGGATACAGATCACGACTTCGCGGAAGGTCACGGATGTTTTTGCCGGGAAGTACCAGAGCGTTTTTAAAGGCTCCGGTATGGAGTTCGACGAGGTAAGGAACTATAATCCAGGCGACGAGATCCGGTCGATAGACTGGAATGTTACGGCCAGGATGGGGCATCCTTTTGTCAAGAAATTCGTCGAAGAACGGGAACTGACAATAATGATCCTGCTTGATGTTTCCATGTCGGAGAAATACGGCACTACCGGTAATCTCAAAAGCGAGGTCGCGGCGGAACTTTGTTCCGTAATAGCGTTCTCCGCCACACAGAACAATGATAAAGTGGGGATGATAACATTCACCGACAGGGTTGAAAGATTTATCCCGCCGAGAAAGGGGTTGCGCCATGTTCTGAGGGTCATAAGAGAGGGCCTTTATAATTCTCCTTCGGGATCCGGGACCGATATAAAGAACGTGCTGGAACATCTTAACAGGGTTTCCACCCGCAGGACCATTACTTTTGTGATCTCGGATTTCATAGATGAGGGGTATGCCAAGACGCTGGCGATAACGAATAAGAGGCATGACGTTATCGCGGTCTCGGTAACGGACCCTTCAGAGGTGCGATTGCCTTCCGCGGGGATAGTAAGGCTCGAAGACGCGGAGACCGGGGACATCTTTGACGTTGATACTTCCTCCCGTGAAGCGGGCGTTCTTTATGAGCGTTCGTCAGAGCGGTTCCTTAAGGAACGATCCGGCATTTTCAAAGAAGCCGGAGTGGATAATATAGACATACGTACCGACAGATCCTATGTTGAGCCGTTGATAAGGTTTTTCAGGAAGAGAAGCAGACGAATGGCAGCGAGGTGAGGGGCGTGGGCGCCAAGGCAACGAGCAAAAGAGTTCTTACGTCGGCGGCAGGCCCGGGGGCCGTTAAAGTGTGCCTGTTTTGCGCCGGCGTATTCTGGTTTTTAATTTTCGCCGCCGGGCTCCTCGCGCAAAAAACGGACATCCCGGAGATCGCGGTCGTAGCCGACAAAAACGAAATGCGCGTGGGCGACAGGATAAAACTTGAAGTGTTTTCTCTTCCGAAGAAAGGTACGGAGTTTATTTTTCCCGAGAAGCCCGAATACACCGGGGAATTTTCCTTTATATCGTCTGATCCTATAAAGCCGGGTTTTATGCGGGAAAAACGCGAAGGAAGGATATACACTTACACGACGTACAGTACGGGGACGCATGTAATACCTCCTGTAAAAGTTCTTTACAGTAACGAAGCCCGGGAAGGCTGGGAAAGCATAATGTCCCCGCAGGTTCCGGTTGAGGTGCTAAGCCTCCTGGATGCCGATGCCGCTGACATTCGCGATATAAGGGGTATCGTTACCCGCGCTAAACGGTTCTGGTCGATAACAGCTCTCGCGCTTTCGGCCCTTGCCGTCATTTTTGGCGCTTTTTTATGGGCGAGGAAAAGAAAACGGAAGGCTATGGAGGCCGCTTCGCGCGTACGGCCGGCTGATGAAGTAGCGTATGAAAAACTCATGGAGCTTAGAGCCATGCGTCTGCCGGAAAAGGGCATGGTCAAGGAGTACTACGTGCGCCTGTCTGAAATAGTAAGATATTATCTTGAAGGCAGGTTTTCTTTCAGGGCTCCGGAGATGACCACCGAAGAGTTCCTGGAAAGCCTGCGGGAGTCGCCCGTACTGAGAAGCGAACATAAACATCTTCTCCGGGAATTTTTGTCGCATTGTGATATGGTGAAGTTCGCCAAATACGGGCCTACCCCACTTGAAATGTTGGATAGTTTCAGTTCGGCCGAAAAACTGGTGGACCAGACGAGACGCCGGGAAGGAGATGAGGAGGTATGAGTTTACGTTTCGCTATGCCTCTGGCTTTGTTTCTCGCGGTTCTAGTTCCGGTTTTTATATTCGTTCATAGAAAAATGGAACCGCGAAAGTCCGGGGCCATAAGGTTTTCCAACAAAGGCCTCATCAGCGGCATAAAGGTCTCTTTTAGAATAAAACTACGCGACAAGCTTGTTTATCTAAGGGGGTTGTCCCTGCTTCTTCTTGTAATAGCTCTTGCCAGGCCGCAATCAATGATGGAAGAAACAAAGCGTTATGTCGAAGGTATAGATATTGTCCTTGCTGTGGATGTTTCTACCAGCATGCGGGCGATGGATTTTGAAATTAAGGAAAAAAGGGTAGACCGCCTGGAGGCGCTGAAATACGTAGTAGGCAATTTTGTGAAAAAGAGGCCGCATGACCGGATGGCCATTGTAGCTTTCGCCGGAGTGGCTTATACCGTCTGCCCTCTTACGCTCGATCATGACTGGCTGGAACGCAACCTTGAAAGGGCGCAGATAGGCATGGTAGAAGACGGCACGGCGATCGGCACCGCCATCATGGCGTCTTTGAACAGGATAAAGGACACCGCGTCTAAAGATAAGGTGGTAATACTGCTTACCGACGGACGCAACAATGCCGGAAGAATATCACCTCTTGTGGCGGCTGAAACGGCCAAGGCTATGGGTGTGACGGTACACACGATAGGGATGGGCACCGAAGGCATGGCGCCTTACCCGTTCAAGGACATGTTCGGGAATGTGGTGCTGCAGCCAGTGGAGATACCGATAGACGATAAATTGCTTAGAGAGATCGCGGATAAGACCGGAGGCGTTTATTTTCGCGGGAATGATACGGCTTCTCTTGAAAGGATATACGCGGAGATAGATAAACTGGAAAAAACGATCATAGAGGAAACGGGGTACAACATATATAAAGAGCTTTTTGGGTATTTTCTTATCCCGGCCATGCTGCTTGTCGCCGCCGAGATATTTCTTGCTAATACAGTTCTGAGGAGGATACCCTGATGAGATTCGCTCATCCCGAATATGCAGTTCTTTTCTGGGCGGTGCCCATAGCGGCGGGGGTTTTTTTTTTTTCACTGCTCGGCAGGCGGCGCGTTATGAAAAGATTCGCGGAAGAAAAACTGCTCGCTGAAATTTCAAACGCGTCAGGGGAGGGGACGATAAAATTCAGGAATGTGCTGATCATTCTGGCTATAGCTATGATGATAACCGGGATCATGAGGCCACAATGGGGGTTTAAGTGGCAGGAGGTCAAAAGGCAGGGCCTTGATATAGTCATAGCGCTTGACGCGTCAAACAGCATGCTGGCTGAGGACGTTAAGCCTAACAGACTGGAACGGTCAAAAATGGCGATAAAAGACCTGGTAAGGAAGCTCAGGGGCGACAGGGTGGCGCTTGTAGCTTTCAGCGGCACGGCTTTTACGCAATGTCCGATGACATTGGATTATAACGGTTTTTTACTGGCGCTTGACGATACAGATGTTCTAAGTATACCCGTCGGAGGGACATCAATATCGAATGCTATCCGCAAGGCCGCGGAGATATTTGAAAGTACTTTCGGGGACGAGAAGGTCCTGATATTGATCAGCGACGGGGAAGACCTGGAGGGAGGCATAGACGGGGCTATAGCCTTGGCAAAAGCAAAAGGCATACGGATATTCGCTCTCGGTATAGGTACCACCGAAGGGGATATTATCCCTGTTCCGGGAGAGAAAGGGAAAAGCGGTTTTTTGAAAGACCAGCAGGGCAATGTTGTCAGGACCAGATTGGCTGAATCTATGCTGCAGAAGATAGCCATTGAGACCGGGGGAATGTATGTGCGCTCTTCCGGGGCACAGCTAGGGCTTGATCTTGTTTATCAGGAAGAACTTTCCAAATTACAGAAACAGGAATTTAAGGCCGAGCTTGAAAAAAGATATACCGAAAGGTTCCAGATACCCTTAGGGGCGGCGATATTCCTTCTGGCTCTGGAATATTTCATCGGCAACAGAAAGAAACATAAGAGGGTTTAGTTTATGTGTACGGCGCGCGGAGCGAATTTGACGAAATTATTTTTCACGGCGGTAATATTACCGGCGGCCTTGGCGCTGCCCCATAAGACGGCTCTGGCTTTTACGGCGGGGCCCCGGGCCGAAAAGTTCTACAACGAAGAAAAGTATGACGAAGCGCTTGAAGTTTACGAGGGCGCGTTAAAAAGAAAACCCGAAGACCCGGATCTCGGGTATAATAGGGCGGTAGTGCTTTACAGAAAAGGCGATTTTGGAGCTTCGGAAGAGGCGTTCGTCAGGTCGGCTTTGATGGGGGCAAAAGACCTGGAAGTAAAAGCCTCCTATAATGCCGGTAACGCTAAATACAGGATCGGGGAGGAGATGGGGACTGCGGATCTTCCCGGGGCGATAGAGAAGTATACCGAGGCTCTCGACTATTACAAAAGGGTCATGGACCTTGATCCTGACGACCTTAATGCCAAGTACAACTATGAGTTCGTAGAGAAAAAGATCGAGGAACTTGAGGCACAGCAGGAACAGAACGAGCAGCAAAAGCAGCAAAAGGATCAGCAGAAGGAACAGGAAGAACAGCAGGAGGATCCACAGCAGGAACAAAACGAACAGCAGAAAGACCCACAGAAGGAACAGGACGAACAGCAGAAAGACCAGCAGAAGGAACAGGACGAACAGCAGAAGGACCCACAGAAGGAACAGGACGAACAGCAGAAAGACCCGGATGAACCCGGCGATCGATCAAAGTCCGAGGAAAAGGACGAGGGGGACGAAGACAAGGAAAAGCCTGACCCCGGAGACGGTGAGGAAGAAGATAAACAGCCGGAACGGGAAGACGAAGATGACGGACAGTCTGACCCTTCAGAAGAAACCGGACAAGAGCCGCCTGAAACAGATAAGGCGGCGGAGCGGGATGAACGTGAGAGCCAGCCTTCCCGGGGGGATATGGAAAAGCGTCCCGGTGACCCCTCGGATATAGGAGGAGAGGATAAAAGCCCCGCCTCTCCCGGAGACGGTGAGCCGTGGGATCCGGCAGGCATGTCCAGAGAACAGGCGGAGATACTTCTGCAGCAGCAGGAGGAAGAGGAAAATCGTATTCGTGCTCAACAAAAGAAGGAAAGAGAAGATTCAAGGCCTCCGGTCCTGATGGACTGGTGAGCGCAAGGAAAATATGAAGAAAAAGGTATTTGCTTTTATGGTGTTGCTGGCGGCGGGATCCGGACTGCTTCACGCGGAAAACAAGTTGGAGGCATCACTCGAACTTACACGCGTGTATCCGGGTAACCCCGTGTATCTGTACCTGACATTTACCGGGTCCTCGAATATCCGCCGGCCGGAGATCGATGCCGTGGACAACCTGAACATAAGGCAGGTGGGTTCGTCAACTCAGATGTCTGTTGTAAACGGGGTGGTGTCCCAGTCGATAACGTACAGTTATCTGGTCGTGCCTTTACGAGGAGGTAAATACGATATCGGGCCGTTCTTTGCCGTTCACGCGGGAGAAACTTATCGGGCAGAGCCGGTGACCCTAACCGTAGACGCCGCCCCTGGAGCGTCATCGCCACCCCCCTCGAGCTCTCCTCCTTCCCATCAGGCCGCGCCGGTTTCTTCCGGAGGCAGGGATGACTCGGTTTTTTACGCCGGCAATGACGTGTTTTTGCGTCTTGAGGTCCAGAAAACCAGAGTATATATAAATGAGGTGGTTCCGGTGACCATGAAACTTTATGTAGATAATGTCGGCCTCAAGGACATTGAGTATCCGGAATATTCACACGAGGGTTTTTCATCCGGAGAATTCACTAAACCCGAAAGGAAAAAGGAGAGCTACAGGGGAAGGCTATACGAGACCCTTGAATTTACACAGGATCTTTCAGCTTTTAAAGAAGGCAGTTATACAATAGGTCCGGCTATGCTCAAATGCAAGATGATGTCGCGCAAACAACGCTCCTCCAGGCGCTCTTCGATCTTCGGCGTGGGGATATTTATGGATGATCCGTTCACTACGGGTTACGAGACCTATCCTATCGAGCTGGAATCCAACGAAGTAGCGGTGACCGTTCTGCCTTTCCCGGAAAAAGACAAGCCCGATGATTTCAGAGGAGCCGTAGGCGTGTTCACATTCGATGTGTCTGTTAGCCCCGCTGAGGTGAAGGTTGGTGACCCCATAACGGTAACTATGACCGTGGGCGGTATGGGAAACCTGGATACAGTGACGGCTCCGGAGTTAAAAGAAGACGAGAATTTCAGGGTCTATGAGCCCGTCGTATCCAAAAAAGGCGGCCGGAAAATATATGAGCAGATACTTATTCCCAGGACAAGTAAGATAAAAGAGGTTCCGGGAGTGTCGTTTAGTTTTCTGGATCCCATCAGAGGCAAATACATCACACTCAAAAAGGGGCCTTTTCCCGTCAAGGTTTCGGAAGCTCCGGAAACACAGAAGCCCCTTAAAATGGTCGCGATGCCCGCGGGTGAACATATTTTCCGTCCCAAGGAGGAATTCGGCGCGGATATACTGCACATAAAAGACGATATGGGCGAGGTTTTTGCCGCCGACTATCTTTTGCCGGAGAAAACATATTTTTGGATACTCCAGTCGGCCGCTCCTTTATTTTTTCTTCTGT
>CAYMBK010000040.1:0-2909 GCA_964388645.1 uncultured Planctomycetia bacterium
GGTGAAAGGTTTAACGGAAAACGTTTCGCAGACAGAACGTACCGGCCTCGATGCGGATGGCATGGCAGATAAGAGTTCTGAATTGAGGGAACGTCTGGAAAAACTGCAGGAAGAGGCAAACCGCCTCAAATCTCTGGCGGAAAGACTGGGGGATACGCTTTCTGAAGCGCACATAGACGAATCCCATGTACGTAGCCAATCGGGTGCCATATCGGATACGGCAGAAAGTATGAAAGCCACAATGAGCGAAATTCAGAAAGAGGGTGACGATATAGAAAAGGCGTTATCAAACATAGAACGGGATTTAGAATCGATAGAAAAGGAACCTAGTCAAAGAAATAAAGAAAACAGTAGAAATAAAAACGCTGACGATAAAGGTGCGGAAAGAACTGGTAGTGCAAAAAAGGATAGCACCACCCCGCGTGTAGAGGAGACAGGCCATGAGATAGTTCCCACCGGGGGCAAACTTGAAGGGCTTTCGGATATAGTAAGAAAAAGCGGAAGCGAATTATTGGAAGAAAAATCGCCCCAAACGATGCAGATTACGCGTAGGACTATATTTAATGATAAATTCCTAAAAGGGCTGGAACAGGAGGATGCGGAGAGGGTGCGCCTGCGCGATTCACTTAACACGGAAGAGCAGAAAATCTATGACAAATGGATGGGTTCCACTAAACCTATTATAGCACAGATGACCGATGATTTGCGTCTAAGGCTTAATATTCCTACGGTAGGTATGGAAACCGAAAACGGGCAATGGTCAGGCCCCAAGCTTAAGGATCTTGTAAAGGGGGCAATGGGTCTGCCTCCTTTTGCCAAGCGGCACGAGAAAAAGCCGCGACAAGCAAAGATAACACTACTTGTCGACCGAAGCGGCAGTATGACAGGGGATCCTATAAAATATGCCGCGCTTACTGTGTTTACGTTGCTTAATGTTATATTCAACCTTAATGAGGAGCTGGAACGGCTCAATTTTGAACCTATAGAATTCGAAATAGGCCTTTTTACGACAAATGACGAAATGGAAAAAGAATTACAGATATCGCACAAGACCGTGGCCGAAAAGCCTCTTATATGCCGCGAAAGGCTCATCTACAATATCATGCAGAAGATACAGGCGGGTGGCGGCACGGATGATATAAGCGCTCTCGGTCGATACGTTACCCGCATGATAGATTCACCCGACCGCGAAAACGAAAAAGCATACCGTATTTTCATGTCAATCGGTGACGCGAATCTGGGAACAGATGATAATGCGGGAGAGATACGGGAGATCATAAGGCATGCGAAAGAGAACGATATCCATGTTTTCGGTGTTTCCGTAGGCAATGACGAGGCCCGTAGACATATGAGAAAAATATACGGAAAAGACAATGCCATACTACCGGCTTCTTTTGGAGATCTGCCTCGGGATATAATGGCAAAGCTTTGCGAGTGCATTCCAATGCCCCGCCGCACAGCAGGCATATCTAACCTTATTATGGCATATTTTCCGGCCGCGCTTTCGGGCAGTTTAAGCTTTCCGTTCATAGCCGAAGCCGCGCGAACAGTTTTTTTAAGCACCGGTCTTAATAATAGGCGAACGAAGAGTGATCTAAGACAAGTCGAAGGTTACAGGCATTTTTATACGGAAAAACACGGTTCAAAAGAATATCTCGTATTTCTAAAAGATGGAGTGCCTGAACGCAGATGGGAGCGTGGTGATGGCGGTGCTTACGTTCCTCAAACAAAAGTGCCTGATTTTGACGCAAACGAGGAACTTATATTGTCCATACTGGATGCGCAGGAGGATTTCGGCAATGACCGCATGATAGAGCTTCTGGGCGAAACCGGACTGGGGAAAGGCGAAATACTTAGGGCTGCGGCACATCTTCTCAACGAAGAATATTATTTTATAGCCGGTAACGAAGATATGGAGGTTGAGGATCTGTCGGAAACCAGGGCGCTGGGGAATGTTGCGGCAGGCGTTTCCGGGTACGAACCGAGTATAATTGCCGAAGTCCAGCATAATGGCGGCTGGGTAGTGCTTGACGAGCGCAATAAAATACCGCAGAAAGTCCTTAATGAACTCAAATCTCATCTAAGCGGCAGAAATCACGTGTGGAACGTAAAGGATGAAGACGGCAATGTAGTAAAAAGAACTCTTCCGAACCATCCGCGTGCCCGCATATTTGCTACTATAAATCCTCACAGGGCAGGCATACAATCAATAGCTGGCATTCTTGACCAAGCTATGCAAAGGCGCATAAAGCGCATAGAATTTACATGGCTTCCTCCGGAAGATGAGATAAAGATGCAGTCATACTACGCACGGGAATTCGCGAAAAGTATCGGTGTAGACTATTCAGGTAAATTAAAAAATAGAATCGAGGGATTCATAGAAGAGCTCGTAAAAATATCCACCAAAGAGCGCCTTACCTTTGGCGGATATAATGCGTCGCAAATAGGCAAGATTGTCAAGAATTGGAGCCTATTAAAAGACAAGCATTTCAACCCAGCCAATAAGCGCGGCGAATACTTAAAGCGCCCCCCTTCCCCGAGGGCGATCAAGAGCATGATACGACATGCCATATTGTATCCCGAAGACATGAAACACAGGCCGTGGTCCCTCGTGTCAAGGTATTTTAATTATTCTGCGGAAAACGATAAGCTGAACACGTTTTCGAACGTGATAAACGATTTTTGCTCCGAGGGTATCATCGATAATACGGATGGGCCACCTTTAAGGCTGGAAGCCTCTTCTTTTTGTGTGGAAGATGGCCAGCTTGCGGTAAGACCGATTACACTAGCTAATGAGGAAAGGGCATGGGCGACGGTTCACGTGCCACTCTCACCAGAAGCGGCGATAAGAAATGGTGGGCTTCCGGAAAGGGTACAATTCTGGCTACGTACCCCACGAAACGTTCTCA
>CAYMBK010000041.1:0-12318 GCA_964388645.1 uncultured Planctomycetia bacterium
GTGAGGGGAGCCGAGAACTCCTCGCAATGACGGAATCGCAATGACGGGATAAATAGCGAAGGGCCAATTTTCGCGTACGAAGCTACGAGACAGTTATGACAAAGAAAAAAGACGAACAGTTAGAAAAGATCCGGCATTCGGCGGCGCATGTTATGGCAGACGCGGTTAAACGCCTGTATCCGGGAGTCAAGCTTGGTATGGGGCCCGCGATCGAGGACGGTTTCTATTATGATTTCGATTTTAAGGAGTGTTTTGTTCCCGGCAGCGGCGGGGCGGATAAGGGAGGATGTGTTATTACGCCTGAAGATTTTCCCGCGATCGAAAAAGAAATGAAAAATATCATATCCCAGAACGCCGTTTTCGAGCGAACGGAAATGGCCGTAAGTGAAGCCGAAAAACTTTTTTCAGGCGAAGGAGAGCCTTATAAACTCGAGATATTGAAAGGCTTTGCCGGAGAGGAAAAGGTTTCGGTTTACGGGCATTTGCTTTTCAAAGACCTTTGTAAGGGGCCGCATGTTGAAAAAACAGGGCAGATAGGGGCTTTTAAACTGCTATCCGTGGCCGGGGCATACTGGAGGGGAAGCGAAGAAAACCCCATGCTTCAGAGGATATACGGAACGGCGTTCCGAACAAAAGAAGAGCTTGAAGGATTTCTCCGGCTCAGGGAAGAGGCGCTGAAAAGAGATCACCGTAAATTGGGAAGAGAGATGGACCTGTTCAGTTTTAATGATATGGCGGGAGCGGGGCTTGTGGTATACCATCCGAAAGGCGCGATGCTGAGAAGGATAATAGCGGATTACATAACGGATAAACATATCGAAAAGGGATACGAGCTTATATCTAGTCCGCAGGTGTTAAAAAGCGATATCTGGATGAGATCCGGGCATTATGAGTACTATAAAGACAATATGTATATATTCGAAAAAGAGGGACAGGAGTACGCGGTAAAGCCTATGAATTGTCCGGGACATATGATCGTATATTCGTCGAAAATGAGAAGCTACAGAGATCTTCCCGTGAGATATTTTGAGCTCGGGAATGTATACCGGCACGAAAAATCGGGAGTGCTTCACGGGCTTTTAAGAGTGAGGGGTTTCACTCAGGACGACGCGCATATTTTTTGTTTAAAAGAACAGGTCGAAGATGAGGTTCTGAAAGTTATCGAGTTCGTCGATGAGACGCTGGAAGATTTTGGTTTCGGAGAAACCGAGGTGGAACTCAGCACAATGCCGGAGCAGCATATCGGGTCGGAAGAAGACTGGAAGGAAGCCACCGAGGCGCTTGAGAGCGCTTTGCGGACAAAGGGCATCAGCTATGAGATAAATGAAGGAGACGGGGCATTTTACGGCCCGAAGATAGACATAAAGCTCAAAGACGCCATAGGCCGTTCCTGGCAATGCGCTACCATACAGTGTGATTTCGCTCTTCCTGAAAGGTTTGACCTGAAATATACCGCCGCGGACGGGTCGGAAAAAAGACCGGTAATGCTGCACAGGGTCATCCTGGGAAGCCTGGAAAGATTTATGGGAGCTCTTATAGAGCATTATGGCGGAGATTTCCCCCTTTGGCTTGCTCCTGACCAGGTCAGGGTCATACCTATCGCCGCGGCGCATAACGATTACGCAGAAGCGATCGGAGCAATGATGAAAGCCGCGGGCTTGAGGGCCAGAACCGACAAGAGAGACGAAAAGATGCAGAGGAAAATACGCGACGCCGAACTTGAGAAGGTCCCGTACATGGCCGTTGTCGGTTCTAAAGAGATGGAAACATCGTCGGTTTCCGTGAGAAACAGGAAAGAGGGGAATGTCGGGGTAATGCCCGCTGAAGAATTGATCAAAAAATTAGTAAAAGAGGAGTCTTCACGAGGCAAGGGATCCGCAGGAGCGGTTGCCTCGGGCAAAAAGGGGACTTTTGCAGGGCAAAAATAAACCAGGAGGGGAATTATTAGCGCATTCGATAAAAAAAGCTACGGTAAAAGATTTCCGCGCGCACAGGACACCACGCGTATAAACCAGCAAATAAGAGCGCTGAAGATACGTCTGGTAGACGATGAAGGCAATCAGCTCGGAGTTGTGGGAGTGTCGGAAGGGATACAGCTGGCGCTCGATAAGGGGCTGGATCTTGTCGAGGTGGCGCCCAATGTAGATCCGCCGGTATGCCGGATAATGGATTACAGCAAATACAAATATGAGCAGAAAAAAAAGCATAAACTAGCGAAAAAGAAACAACATGTCACACACATGAAGGAGATCCGGTTCAAGCCTCAGATCGAGGACCATGATTATCAGGTGAAACTTAAGCATATACGCGAGTTTCTCGAGGCGAAAGACAAGGTAAGGGTATCTTTACGTTTCAGAGGCAGAGAGAATGCCCATAAAGAGCTGGGGAGGGCGCTGCTGAACAGGATAGCCACAGATATGGCCGCTCTGGGAGAGATGGACGGGCATCCTCAATCTATGGGGAGGACTATGACCATGACGCTTGTTCCTAAAGGCGAGGCCAAGGACAGGCCGGATGGGGAACGCAAGACAAAATAAGAAGGGGAAAGAAAATGCCGAAATTAAAAACAAATAAAGGCGCAAAAAAACGGTTCAAATTGACGAAAACAGGTAAAGTAAAACGGATGAAAGAAAGCGGCAGGCATCTTTTGACAAAAAAAAGCAGCAAACGCAAAAGGAGCCTGAGAACGGCGACGACGGTGGATAAGACATTCGAGAAGAAGATGAGAGGCCTTCTTCCTTACGGATGATAACAGCCGCACGAGTAGCGAAATATCGGGGAAAAGTAAACGAGGGAAAGATAAAGGAGATAAAATGACCAAAGTAAAACACGCCAAAAGCTCTTTGAGGCGGAAGAAAAAAATATTCAAGACGGTCAAGGGGCAGGTAGGTTCAAGGTCAAAGCTTTTGAAGACGGCCAAAGAAGCGGTCCGTAAAAGTTTGATCGCGAACTACATCGGAAGAAAAAAGAAGAAAGGTGATTTCAGGGCTCTCTGGATCACACGGATAACCGCGGCTTGCAGAGCAGAGGGGACATCTTACAGTAAGTTCATGTCCGGGATGAAAAAAGCGGGGATAGAGCTGGACCGGAAGATGTTGGCTGAGATCGCGGCGAACGATCCCGAGGCGTTCAGGGAACTGATAGGCAAAGTTAAAGTTTAAGCTGTAATTATGCTAAAATTGACACCCCCACAGCTCTTGGCGGCGAGTTTTCTGTGCGTAATACTCATCGGCGCGGCAGTTCTGTCGTTGCCGGCGTCTACGACGGCTTCCGGGGCGCTTCCTTTTGTCGACAGCCTTTTTACATCGGCCAGCGCGGTATGCGTTACGGGCCTGGTAGTGGTGGATACGGGCACGGCATTTTCGGACTTCGGGACGTGGGTGATATTCGCGCTTTTTCAGGCGGGCGGGCTTGGAATAATGACCTTCTCGATGCTCTTCGCCGTTCTTATGGGCCGTAAGATAGGGTTTAATGAGACCGATGTTATTCAGCGGTCGATGGATAAGAACAACGTTTTCGGGTTCGAAAAACTGGTCCTTTATATTTTGGGGTTGACGCTGGTAATAGAGTCGGCCGGGGCGGTTCTTTTTTTCTTGCGCTGGAAAAGTATAACATCATGGCCTGTAGGCGAAGTCCTGAAGCAGTCTATCTTTCATTCGGTTTCCGGGTTCTGCAATGCAGGGTTCTCTCTTTTTAACAACTCTCTTTCGGCATATCGTAACGACCCTGTCATAAATCTTACAATGATGGCCCTGATCGTAGCCGGAGGTATAGGCTTTGTCGTTTTAATGGACGGTGCCGGGATTTTTTTAAAAAAGGGAGTAGCGAGAAGGATAAGTTTGCAGTCTAAAATGGTGCTGACAACTTCCGCTGTTCTGATCCTGGCGGGAGCTGTGATGTTCTTTTTGTTCGAAAAAAACAATGCCATGAAGGCGATGGGCCTGGGTGAACGGCTCTGGGCATCGTTTTTCCAATCTGTGACGGCCAGGACCGCCGGGTTCAACACGTTGCCGGTGTCCGCTATGACGACCCCGTCGCAGCTTTTTCTCATTTTTCTCATGTTCATAGGGGCCTCGCCGGGTTCAACAGGAGGAGGTATAAAGACATGTACCTTTGCCGTATTGGCCGTTACGGTGTACGCAATAATGAAGAACAGAAAAAAAACATCGGTTTTCGGGAGGACCATAACGGGTAAGATCGTGAATGAGGCGATCGTTATAATTTTTCTGGCTGCTTTATGGATATTCGTCGCCACGCTTATCCTTTCTTTTCTTGAGAGAAACAATCCGGCGGTGGCGGGTAATTTTATTAACGCGTTTTTCGAAGTGGTTTCCGCGTTCGGCACGGTGGGGTTGTCCACGGGGATAACATCAGGATTAAGCTGGGGCGGGAAAATATGCATAATAGCCACCATGTATGCCGGCAGAATAGGCCCGCTTACCTTGGCTCTCGCGGTGGCTTTCAAGGAAAAAGCCGAGAGGTATACATATCCCGAAGAAAATGTAATGGTCGGGTGACACAGGAGGGAAAAAATGAAACAATACGCTGTAATAGGTCTAGGGAGGTTCGGGTCTAGCGTGGCCATCACATTGGCTGAAAAAGGGCAGCAGGTCCTGGCAATAGACAAGAACGAGGACCTGGTGCACGATATAATGGAAAATGTGACCAAAGCGGTATGCCTTGACGCTGTAGACGAAAAAGCCGCCAGATCCATAGGGCTGCATAATGTCGATGTCGCGATATGCGGAGTGGGGACGGATGTCGAGTCAAGCATATTGATAACTCTTCTTCTGAAGGACCTGGGAGTGCCTGTGGTGATATGTAAAGCCACGGGAAAAGCTCATAAGAAAGTTCTGGAAAAAGTGGGGGCGGCAAAGGTGATATTGCCTGAGAAGGACACGGGTGAACGGTTAGCGGAAACACTGGTCTCGCTTTCAGAGACCGTACTTGACAGGATAGGCCTGGGGGGAGGAGCAAGCATCATAGAATTCGTTCCGCCAAAAGAATTTGTGGGAAAAAGCCTGAGGGAACTCGATATCAGATCTTCTTACGGTGTGAACGTTATCGCGGTGAAAAAAAGAAATGAAAAAGTGCCGGGCGAGGAGGCTTTAGAAGGGGAGAACATCAATGTGACGCCGCAGGCGGACGACATCGTAGGGAAAAAGGATGTGCTTATCATTTTCGGGGAGAATGAAAGAATAGAGAAGATGAGAGTGCAGTTCCTAACCGCTGAAAATGACAGGGAAAAATGAACATACTTGAGACGATAAAGGAAATCGAAAAGCAATTTAAGGGCGATGCGAGAAAATGCCTTACTTCCGGCGGACTGGAAGAGCTCAGGGTAAAATTTCTCGGAAGAAAGGCCGAGCTGACCGCGGTGCTAAGGTCTGTTTCAGAGCTGCCCTCCGAAGAAAGAAAAGAAGCAGGAAAGGCGGCCAATATGTTGAGGGGTAGGATCTCCGCCGCATTGCAAGAATTAAAGGGCGAGCTAGCCGGTAAAGATAAAAACTCCGCCGAAGAGTTAGATGTGACCATGCCCGGGGCCGCGCCTTTACCGGGGGTCCTGCATCCTATCACTCAGGTGATGGACCGGATAAACGAGATCTTTATTTCTATGGGTTTTTCGATCGCGGAAGGGCCTGAGATCGAGACGGAGTTCTATAATTTTGAAGCGCTTAACATTCCCTTAAATCATCCTTCCAGGGACGCGTTCGATACTTTTTATATTGAGGGCAAACATCTTTTAAGGAGCCACACGTCGAATGTCCAGATACACGTGATGCAGGCCGAAAAACCTCCGCTGCAGATGATAATGCCGGGAAGGGTATACCGGCCGGACGCGGTAGACGCGTCACATTGCTTTATGTTCCATCAGGTCGAAGGCCTGATGGTCGACCGCGCCATAAGGTTTTCGGACCTTAAAGGCACCTTGTCGGGGTTTTGCCGGGCGATGTTCGGTAACAGCGTTAAGACCAGGTTACGGCCTCATTTTTTTCCCTTCACCGAACCGAGCGCCGAAGTCGATATCACCTGTATAATATGCGGCGGAAAGGGGTGCAGGGTTTGCAAGTCCAGCGGATGGCTTGAGATCTTAGGCGCGGGAATGGTAGACCCTAAAGTGTTCGACGCGGTGGGATATGGCCCCGGGGAGTACACGGGGTTTGCTTTTGGTATGGGGGTGGAACGCATAGCGATGCTGCTTTACGGTATCGAGGACATAAGATTTTTTTACGACAATGATATAAGGTTCCTGAGACAGTTCATATAAACATTTGCGTCGCGGAGAAACATCATGAAACTGAGTTACAACTGGATAAAAGAATATGTGAGCATCGATGCCGATGCCGAGACGCTGGCCGCGAAGCTTACTATGGCGGGCTCCGAAGTGGGTTCGGTGAAAAATGTCAACGGCGATATCGTGATGGAGCTTGAGATAACATCTAACAGGCCTGATTGTCTGAATATGCTGGGGCTTGCCAGAGAAGCGGCGGCCATTTTCGGCGGCAAGGCCAGGATGCCCGAGGTGATTTTGCCCGGCGACAAACGTGCGGAAAAAAGCGCGGCGGTAAAGTGTGAGATCAAAGAACCTCTTCTTTGCCCCAGGTACACGGCGAGAGTCATCAGGGATGTAAAGGTGAGAGAGAGCATCGGCAGAATACCGGCATTGCTTGAGAACATCGGAGTGCGTAAAGTAAATAACGTGGTAGACGTGATAAATTTCTGTCTGATGGAAAGCGGGCAACCCATGCATGCCTTTGACATGGATAAGATAAAAGGCGCGGCTATAGAGGTGCGCCTCGCGAGAAAAGGGGAAAGAATAGTGACGATCGACGGGGTCGAAAGGCCCCTGGAGACAGATATGCTGGTGATAGCGGATACGGAAAAACCTATAGCTATTGCGGGTGTTATGGGAGGAAAAGACACCGAAGTGACCTTGAATACAAAGAACATTCTTCTTGAGAGCGCTTATTTCGACCCGATATCGATACGCAGGACGTCGAGGGCGCTTGGGTTGGCAAGTGATTCCAGCTATCGTTTTGAAAGAGGGGTTGATACCGGGGCCGTAGTGACGTCTTCAGACAGGGCCGTCTCACTGATCATAGAGCAGGCCGGAGGATCGACAGCAGGATATTACGACAGCGGAGAGTACGGGGAGAAACCTAAAGAATTAGAGCTGGATGTAGCCAGAGCGGGCGCTCTACTGGGTAAAGAACTCGCGCAGGAAGAAACGGAGGCATTACTTGAAAGGCTGGGGATGGGAGTTTGCCGCACTCATCCCGGGAAGTTAAAAGTGACAGTCCCCACTTTCAGGGAAGACATTTACCGGGAGGTGGACCTTATAGAAGAGGTCGCGAGGATACACGGTTACGACAGGATCCCTGATACAGTTCCTACCCCGGCGCCATGGGCGCGGAGGAAATCGACGGAAAGGGAAACGGCAGAGAAAATAAAGAAGCTCTTGTGTTCTATGGGGCTTAACGAGATCATGACATACAGCCTTGTAAATGAGAAGGCACAATCCAATTTCCCGGATATCGCAGAGAGATCGGTCAAGATAATGAACCCGCTTTCGGCAGAGCAGGAAATGCTTACCCCGCATCTTATAGATGGGATGCTTAAAGCCATAACCTGGAATCTTAATCGCGGGAACAAGGACCTGATGTTCTTTGAGTGCGGCAAGATCTACAGAAGGGATCTGGATAATGGGAAATTCCAGGAGATCCCGGTACTGGCGCTTGGCATGACCGGCAACGTTTCTAAAAATTGGATAGATGGAGAAAAAAAAGCGGATATATACAGGGTCAAGGGGGTGTTGGAAAATCTCGCAAAACATATGAGAATATGTTTTGATTTCGGGCCGGGGAAAATAAGCGGTTTCCAGAACGCCGCCATAATATCCCTGGGAGAAGAGAAGATAGGTTTTTTCGGCGGGGTCTCCGGGGAGATCGGAGAGCTTTATGGTATTTCCCAGAATGTATTTGTCGCGCAGGTAGAGCTGCCGGGTGTTTATAAGGCTTCGATCCTCAGAGCCCGATATTCACCCGTACCGCGCTTTCCTTCATCGTGCAGAGATATTTCGGTTCTTTGCGATATATGCGTTACGGCAGCTTCCATAAAAACTATCGCGGAAAGTATCGGCGGAAAAATGGTAGAAAAGGTGGATATAGTGGATATGTATCAGGGAAAACAGATACCGCCTGACATGAAAAGCGTTACTTTCAGCGTAACCTACGGGTTATCAGACAGAACACTCACGGACCGCGAGATAGAGCAAGCGCATTCCCGAATAAAAAAAGAACTGGCCGCCCAGCCGGGCATAACTTTTCGCTGACAGTTATCAAGAAACGGCGTTCCGGCCGCTGACTGGCGACGGTAGCGGGGGATGCCGCTGACTTACGGCAAAAAGAGGCGCAGGGGCCTGACCCTTGACTTTCGCGACTCCCGCGGAGAGTCCTCTCCGCTGTCAACTCCGAGGGGTCAGACCTCAAATGTGACACTTTTCTATCGCTCGAGAGGTGCTTCTCCAGGACGACCCGCGTCATAGGTTCAGATTTCATTAGCCTTCGCTTCCCGGAAATTGTTTTTTTACTGTTACGAGTAAAGTTTGCCCCCGGCCAGGGGCGGTGGTATAATTAAGGTATGGTTCTGTGGTGTTCGTGACCTGGAACAGAGAATTAGACCAACATTTTCGAATTGGGAGTCTGACTTCGGGCGTTCTTTGGAGCGTCCGGGAGGGCACCCACCTGGGTTACCAGGTCGATAATTCTCTTTCTTGTGGACGACACAATGGTCCGGGGGCCGGATAACATCCGGCCCTTACATTGTATGAACGGGTCTTCCCGAGAGTGTTTTTCTTACAGACAAAGGCCGGAGAAAATGGATCTTTTTGAAAGAGCTTTTCAGGCAGAAAGCAACGTGCCTCTCGCCGCAAGAATGTGCCCCGAGAAACTCGAGGAATTTGCGGGGCAGGGTCATATAGTGGGCGAAGGGAAACTGTTAAGAAGAGCAATAGAGTCTGACCGGATAAGTTCGGTTATTTTCTACGGCCCTCCGGGTGTCGGGAAAACCGCTCTTGCCATGGTTATTTCACAAAAGACCGGAGGGGAGTTCCATCGGAAGAACGCCGTTTCCAGTAATGTTTCCGATATCCGTTCAGTGATCGAAGCGGCCAAGAGGCAAAGAGCTCTTCACGGAAAAAAGACGGTGCTTTTGCTTGATGAAATACACAGGTTCAATAAAGCCCAGCAGGATGTGCTGCTACCGGCGCTTGAGACGGGGCAATTAATACTTATAGGGACAACTACAGAGAACCCTTTTTTTTCGGTGAATTCGGCTCTTCTCTCCCGAAGCCAGATATTTGAGTTCAAAAAACTTGAAGAAAAGGAAATAATATCCTTGCTTGAAAAAGCCCTCAGAGATAAAAAAAGGGGGTTAGGCAATATTGACGTATGTTTTGACGATGGAGCTCTGGCGCATATAGCGAAAATGGCTGACGGTGATGTCAGGAGAGCTCTGGGAGCTCTTGAGATCGCCGTTCTTACCACTGGACCGGAAGGAGACGGGACGGTGAGGATAACGGTTCCGGTAGCGGAAGATTCCATCCAGAAAAAAAATATAGTGTACGATAAGGGAGGGGATGCTCATTATGACGCGGCAAGCGCGTACATAAAGAGCATGAGAGGGTCCGATCCTGACGCAGCCATATATTGGATGGCAAAAATGATAGAGGCCGGCGAAGATCCGAGGTTTATCGCAAGGCGCCTTGTTATTTGCGCTTCCGAGGCTGTCGGAAACGCGGATCCGCAAGCTCTTGTTCTTGCCACAGCGGCCATGCAGGCTTCGGATTTCATAGGGTTTCCCGAAGCGAGGATCATTCTCTCGCAGGCCACCATATACGTGGCCTGTGCTCCGAAGAGTAATTCGGCATACACGGCGATAGAGCGGGCAACGGAAGATATGAGAACCGAGAGAACTCAGGAAGTTCCGGATCATCTTAAAGAGGGAGGATATAAAGGGGCATCGGAGTTGGGGAGAGGCGATGGCTACAAGTACCCTCATTCCTATAGCGGGCATTATGTGAGGCAGGGATACACTTTGAACAAAAAACGCTACTATATTCCCGGGGATCTGGGGTATGAAAAAGAAATTAAAAAAAGAATGGGCCGGATAAGAACATCCAGCAAGGATGAGAGTGGAGAGTGAAGGAAAAAGCCGTTATAGTTCAAGTGACGGGAGAGGACGCTCTTGTAAAGACGGTCCCCGATGAAAAATGTTCGGGGTGCTGTTCGTGTTCGGCGTCCAGAAGCCGAGTTTTTACCGTGCCGGTGAACGCGGCGGATCTTGTGAGAGAAGGAGACATTGTGGAGATAACGGTGGATACCTCGGCGATGATAAGAACGTATGTTTTTATTTATGCGATACCCCTTGCGGTATTTTTAGCAGTGCTTATCGGGGCTTATGCGCTTACGGCGTCGCCTTTATGGAGCTCTCTTGCGGCTTGTGCCGGACTTTTGGCGGCATATGCCGCCATAGGATCCTTTGTCAGAAGGAAACCGGGGATATTGCCGGACGCTTGCGCGAGGAAACGTTTTCAACGCGAGATGTAGATCTTTAGGATGTCTCATGTTTACACAATGCCCTGAAAAGAGTAGAATGTGGAACGTTGGCAACGAAGATGTTGAAAAAGGCAGGAGGAGAAAATGTTTCATAACCCGAAACAGATGGTTCCCAAAAAAGTTTTTTTTACCAAAGGCGTCGGCACTCAAAAAGCCGAGCTCAGAAGTTTTGAGCTTGCTTTAAGAGACGCCGGGATAGAAAAATGTAATTTAGTTTCAGTGTCAAGTATCTTGCCGCCGGGCTGTTCCGTCATTTCGAGGAATGAGGGCATAAAGGAACTTTTCCCGGGGATGGTGACTTTCGCGGTAATAGCCAGGTGTTCGTCTAACGAGGCGCACAGGCTTATAGCCGCTAGTGTCGGATGCGCTGTTCCCGCCGATCCTGCCGCGTATGGATATTTAAGCGAGCATCATGCTTACGGCCAGAACGAAAAAACCGCGGGGGATTTCGCCGAAGATATAGCCGCGGCGATGCTGGCGTCCACGCTCGGGCTGGAATTCGACGAGCAGAGGTCATGGGACGAGAACAGGGCCATATATCAGCTCTCCGATAAGATAGTCAGGGCCAACAACATAACACAAACCGCGGTAATAGGTTCGGAGGGAGAGTTTACTACGGTCCTGGCCGCGGCCATATTTTTATTTTAACGAGAAATAAGGAAAGTAATTTTCCGGGGATGTGCAGCAACAACAAACAGGGGGATAGATGAAGAAGGGTGTAGCGATAGTCGCGATTTCAGGGGTTGTCATAGCTCTGATGACGGTTTCGGCGCAGGCAAAAACTTACGAAAAATGGGAAGACGTGTTGAGGGCGCATGTACCGGTAAATGTGTATGTGGAGAAGGTAGCAAACATGAGCGGTAACGATAAGATAAGCGAGGAGAAGTCGACGGGTGTTGTCAAAGAAATGTTCTCGGACAGGATAACTCCGAAGTTTAATGTAGTGGACTCCCGGGATAAGGCCGATATCGTCTTCAAGGGCGCGGTAACGGAGTATGTGTGGATGAAAAAGGCCCCTATAACCGATATTTACGGTGCCGGGGCGCTGGCAATGGATCTTGCAACAAGAGGAAAGAAAAACTATTCCAGAAAGACCATAAAATACAGCATATATGCGTCTGAAGACAACAAAGAATTGCTGGAGGGAACAGCTCTGGTGACTTTGAAACAAGCCGGGATGCCGGAAGATGAAAGTTATGAAATGATGTATGAACGCGGAGGGAAGATGTTGGCGAAGAATATATTCAGAAAAGGCAGCAGAGGCGGAAGAAATCCTCTCAGGCCGTGAAAAGATGTTAAAAAGAGAGGGCGCGCAAAAATGATAAAGAGAATATTGGAAATGGCAGCCGGGCTTGATGTGCATGAAACCCGTTCGGAGGGCTCGGAATATTGTGAAAAGGTCGTTTACATCGGCGACCTGAAAGCGTGGGAAGCAATATTCGAGCAAGCGCTTGGAACGGCCGCGAAACCCCGAGGGACGAGCGCAACTAAAGAACATTCGGAGATAACAGAACAGTATGGGGGCGTAGAAAAGGGCCAGACGTTGTACATGAAAGGCGATGAAACCGGCACTACCATTGTTATGATGTGGCCGTGGCAGGACGCCGAGCATGTGACGCTCAAAATGGTTTTTATCAAGGGGAGGTAGCAATGGCAAAAAAAAACCGGGTTTTGTGTGCCTTCTCAGCGGCATTATTTATTG
>CAYMBK010000042.1:0-6684 GCA_964388645.1 uncultured Planctomycetia bacterium
GTATGTCGTATTATGAAAACGGCTATAGTACATGACTGGCTTACGGGTATGCGGGGTGGGGAGAAGTGTCTTGAGGTCTTTTGTGAGCTTTTCCCTGAGGCGACGCTTTTTACTCTTATACACGAGAAGGGCAGCGTGTCGCCGACAATAGAGAAAATGGATATCCGCACTTCATTTCTGCAAAGATTTCCCGGGATATCGAAGAATTACCGTAATTTTGTGTTCTTTTTCCCTTTGGCAGTAGAGAGTTTTGATCTGTCGGAATATGATCTTGTGCTCAGTTCCAGCCATTGTGTGGCTAAGGGAGTCAGGATAAAACCGGGGGCTCTGCACATATGTTATTGTTATACTCCCGTAAGGTATGCCTGGAAATTCTATAAGGAATATTTTTCGGGAGAAAATAAGATAAAGAAAATGCTTATCTCCTTGGTGATGAAGAGGTTACGAAAATGGGACTTTAATGTCAATAAAAGCGTTGATTATTTTATCGCCATATCGGATAATGTGAAAGGCCGGATAGGGGAGTACTATAAGAGGGACGCGGATATAATATACCCTCCGGTCGATGTGAGAGTTCACGGACAAGGAGAGCTAAAAAAAGAGAACGAGGGTTATTACCTTGTGGTTTCGGCTCTTGTTCCCTATAAGAGGGTGGATATCGCGGTAGATGCTTTTTCGGTATCGGGAAAAAAGCTTGTAGTGATAGGGTCGGGCGGTGAGCTGAAGAGCCTTAAGGCCAGAGCCGGGGATAATATTGAGTTCAGGGGATGGTCGGGCGAAGATGAGCTGGTTTCTTGTTATAAAGGCTGTAGGGCGCTGCTTTTCCCCGGAGAAGAGGATTTCGGGATAGTTCCTGTTGAGGCCCAGCTTTACGGTAAACCCGTAATAGCTTATGCCAAAGGAGGCGCGCTCGAAACCATAGTGCCTCTGAATAGCGAAAATGGAGCTAAAAAGGCCAGCGGAGTGTTCTTTGAGCGGCAAACCCCTGAAGCCCTGAACGAGGCGGTAAAGCTGTTTGAGGACAACGAACGAGGTTTTGATCCGTTCTGGATAAGGCAGAAAGCCTCCGGGTTCAACCGGGATCGGTTCAAAAAAGAAATACAGGATTATGTCAGGGCCAGATATGAGCAAAGGTTTGGCGTAGATCCTTTCTGAAGTTGCAGCCCAGGCCAAGCCCGGGCGATCTGGCGAGTTCTGGCAAAAAGATCAATACTTAAGGGTCTTAGGCGTTCATGGCCGAGGCTGAGGATAATGAAGCTAAGGAACGATTTCAGTATTATATCCGTTCTTATTCTGGGAGACATCCTGGCGGTAAATGCCGCTTTTTTGTTCTCATATTGGTTCAGGTTCTTTTCCGGGCTTTTTAGCCTCGCGTACGGTATTCCCGACTTGACACATTATTCCCGGATACTTCCCATTCTGACGATCATAATGATCTTTCTTTTTAGGTCGGACAAGCTTTATTTTGTACGGTCACGCCTATCTATCGTAGACGAATTTTTCTCGGTAGTACGAAGTGTGTCTGTAGGCATAATGGTGTTCATGGCCGGGACGTTCCTTTACAGAGAGTTCTCTTTTTCCAGGGGGATGCTGATACTGGCATGGGGCGTGCTGATACTTTTCATGTCCATATGGCGGTTCTTCGTTAACAGGGTACGATTCGCGTTCCGCGCGAAGTCACGTAACCTGCTCATATTGGGCGACGGGGAAATGGTCATACGCCTTATAAGCCATATTTCCGGAGATCCTCACTGGGACTATGATATAAGGGCCGTTTTGCGCCTGAGGCCGGGAGGCGTCGGCGGGGAAATAGCCGATGTCCCGGTATACGTAGGCCTTGAGCGGCTGGGCGAGATACTGGGCAAGTACGATATAGACGAGGTTATCGTGACAGAAGCGGATATGCCGCGCCAGGACCTTATGAACGTGGTCCTTGAATGCGATAAGAACATGGCGGAGGTGAGGATAGTAGCGGACCTTCTGGGCATGGTCACATCCCAGGTGGATATGAGGACCATAGACGGTGTGCCGCTTCTGGGGCTTAAAGAATCCCCTCTTGCCGAGTGGATGAACCGGGCGGTAAAAAGAACGATGGATATTTTTGTTTCATTGCTGGCTATGGTAATATGCTCTCCGATATTACTGGTTGTGGCGGCCGCCGTAAAACTAAGTTCTCCGGGGCCGGTGTTTTATTTTCAGAAACGCATAGGCGAGGATGGCCGAAGGTTCGCCATAATCAAGTTCCGTACGATGATAGAGAATGCCGAAAAAGGCGTGGGGCCCGTATGGGCGCGAAAAGACGACCCCAGAAGAACTCCGATCGGAACTTTCCTTAGAAGCACTAATCTGGACGAGTTGCCGCAGCTGATAAACGTGATAAAAGGCGAAATGAGCCTTGTAGGGCCGAGGCCGGAGCGCCCCCATTTTGTGGGTAAATTCAAACAGGATATCCCGAGGTATATGGCCAGGCACAAGATAAAGTCGGGGATGACCGGATGGGCTCAGGTCAACGGCCTTAGGGGGAACACTTCTATAGAGGAGCGCACAAAATATGACCTTTATTATGTGGAGAACTGGTCGGTAATGTTCGATATAAAGATATTGTTCATGTCGGTTTTTGCCATGAAAAACGCGTATTGATCCGGAAGCAACGGAGGGAAGGCGGGAGAAAATGAAAAGTATATCTAAAGACAGGTTGGTTGACTTTCTCGATGCGGTGTCAGAATGGTGTGTTTATGTCCTTCTTTTCGCTGTTACCTTTTCTAATTCTATAGTAGAAATAGCATCGACCGTGATGATAGCCGCCTGGCTTACGGGCGTTGTGATAAGGAAGGATATAAAAAAGCTTAGATCTTCCGCGGCGTTAATGCTGGGAGCGTATTTTATTTGGGTGCTCTTGTCGGTTTTTGGCAGCGCTCACGCGAATGAGAGTTTTCGGGGGATCTTCAAAGCGCTTCAATACGGGCTTGTTTTTCTGGCCGCTTCCACTCGGGTATGGACGGGGGCAAAGATAAGAAGATTTTTGTATGCCGCCGCGGGGGCCGTTTTTCTCAGCGGAGCGAACGGGCTATTCCAGTACGTAACAGGAGAGGATCTTCTTCGCGGCAGGACGTTGATACCTGAAGATCATCTTCGGCGGATATCCTCATCTTTCATTCATCCCAACGATTTCGGCGCGTATCTCGCGGCAATGGGAGCCTTGTTCGGTTCTATGCTTTTTTTCGCGAAAAACAATCTGAAAAAAGCGGTGTTCTTTTTAGCGGTGACGATCCTCGCCCTTGCCTGTCTTTTTCTTACGGGATCGAGGGGTGCCTGGATGTCTTTCGCCGCCGCGTTCATGGTAGTGGGTATACTCAAAGGCAAAAGAATAGCCGCGCTTTTTGCCGGGCTGATTCTGGCGATCTTTCTTCTTATGCCTTCAGGCTCCCGCCAGAGAATATTCGAGGTTGCCGATCTTCAAGGCGGGACTTCCTGGGAGAGGGTTATGATATGGAGCGGCAGCGTGGATATGATAAGAGAACGCCCCATTTTGGGTTTTGGTGTAAATACCTTCAGCAAACATTTCCCGGATTATAAGCCCGAGAACTATCCTGATGACAGGTACGCGCACAATTGTTATTTGCAGATGGCCGCCGAGATAGGGATCATCGGGACTCTTTTCTTTATCGCGTTTATCGCGGCCGTGTTTTTCTCCTCGTTCAGGGGGATCATGGGCATGGCCGGGGGTATCAGAAAAACCGCTACCATAGGCCTTTTGGGCGGTTCCGTGGGGTTCGCGTTTAACAGTGCCGTAGATACTCATCTTTTTTCGCTTTCATTAGCCGTATTCTTTAATATCCTGCTGGGGACGCTTTTTTCTATGAGCAGGGGTAAGGAGAAGTTTTTGAGTGAATAAGGTCCTTGTAGCTAACATTTTTGGTATAGGAGATGTGCTTTTTACCTCACCTATAGTGGCTAACATCAAAAAAGAGTTTCCCGGAGCTTCAGTGGGGTACCTTTGTAACGCCAGGACGAAGGATATAGCCGGATGTATACCCGGGGTAGACGAAGTTTTTGTTTACGAAAAAGATCATTATGTTTCTTTGTGGCAGGAATCCAAGCTTGGATGCATCAGGAGTTTGCACAGGCTTTTTAAGGATATACGCGGCAAAAAATATGAGGTAGTTTTCGATCTTACGATGTCGCGGGAATTCGGCCTTTTTTTTAAGCTTGCCGGGATACCTATCCGGGTTGGGTTCGACTATAAAAAAAGGGGAATATTCCTTACAAATAGATCCCGCGTATCCGGGTTTAAGGGAAAACATGTGATAGAGCATTATCTCGGGCTTTTGGAGGGGATGGGAATAGCGCCAAAGGAGAAAGAGATGTGCATCGTGCCGGATGCCGAGACCGCGAAATGGGTAGATGGATATCTCGAGCAGAAAGGCCTTAAAGATCAGGTTTTTATGGCTGTTGTTCCCGGCGGCGGGGCCAGCTGGGGCAGGCATGCTTCAAGAAAAAGGTGGTACGCGGAAGGTTTCGCGAGAGCGGCGGCAACCGTTGAAGAGAGAGGGACGCGCACCGTTATACTGGGGGACAGTTCGGAAAAACCGCTCTGCGATTATGTCGCATCAGAGATGGAGTGTTCTCCGGCGGCTGTCGAGAACGGGCTTTCTCTTAAGGAATATATGGGGCTTTTGAGCAAGGCGGAAGTGGTTTTGTGTAACGACGGCGGGCCGCTGCATATCGCCGTGGCTCTTGGTGATAAGACGGTGTCTGTATTCGGACCGGTGGATGAGAATGTATATGGCCCTTATCCGCGAAGCGAAAGGCACAAGGTCATAAAGGTCTCGGGGCTTTTGTGCAGGCCGTGTTACGACCGGTTCAAGCTTCCTGAATGTGAGAATGAACACAGGTGTCTTGTGGATATAGGCGCGGAGAAGGTAGCTGGAGCCTGTTTGGATCTGCTTGGAAACCGAGAAAAGTAAAGGGTGACGCGCTTTTGCCGCGGGCTATCACGCATTTTCTCGTAGTGGTTAATTGCCTTTTTTTGGGCTCTCAAAAGCCGTGTGTAAGTTCACTGAACAATAGGAACGGACGGGCTTTTATAGAGCAAAAAAGCCTTGATCCGGAACTCTGAACGAGGAAAAAAGTTAGAGGAGAGAGCACGCGGTAAGTTGTGCTCCAGGCCTTTCTGACGTTGTGGCTCGGGGTTTAGCGGGAAGATCTTGCTATCGCGAGATACGGGTTTAAGAACGCGCCCGGACCTGAAATTATGGACTATTTGGAGTGTCGGGTCAAAATTAAAAAGTAGAAGGAGTAATGTGGAAAAGGTTCCGGTGAGTGTGGTCGTTATAACAAGGAATGAAGAGGAAAATATTGCCGAATGTCTCAAAACGGTGACCTGGGCAGATGAGATAATAGTTGTGGACGATGATAGCACGGATTCCACGAGAGATTTAGCGGCGAGGTTCACGGATAAGATATTTACCCGGAAGATGGAGAATGAGGGCAGGCACAGGAACTGGGCATATTCGCGCGCGTCAAATAGATGGGTGCTTAGCCTTGATGCCGATGAGCGTGTTACCCCCGAACTTGCCGAAGAGATAGTTCACTTGTTAAAAGGCGCTCCGGAATACAAGGCCTATACTATTCCGAGAAGGAACCATATAGGGTCATATTGGCTTAAGTACGGGGGGGAATATCCGGCCGCCCAGACACGTTTTTTTCTTAAGGATGAATTCAGGTATGAGGAAGACGACGTTCATCCGAGGGCTCTTATGCAGGGAGACTGCGGGCATCTTAAGGGGGATATGATACATTATTCCCACAGGGATATATCTGATTATGTGCGTAGTTTGAACAGCCATACCACACTCGAAGCGCGCAAGTGGTTTCTGACAGACAGAAAAATGAGTTTCTTGCGAGCTTTCCGGAGAATGCTGGACAGGTGTTTTTACCGGAGGCTTTTGAGGAAAAAGGCGTACAAAGACGGTGTGTACGGGCTTACCGTAGCGGTTTTTAGCGGTGTATACCAGCTGGTTAGCTGGGTGAAGTGCTGGGAAATGCGGACCTCGGGCGAGGGCATAGCGCATGGCCCAAAGCGCATGGCCCAAAGTATACGGCACAAAGATAGCAACATCCGGAGAAAGAAGCTGTCAGTCGTGGTGATCACGAAGAACGCGGAGAAAAAACTGCGTGACTGCCTTGAGTCGGTAAAATGGGCCGATGAAATAGTGATAGTTGACGGGCACTCTACCGACGATACGGTAAAGATCGCCTCGGAATATGCCGGCAGAATAATAATGAGCGATTTCGCGGGTTTTGGTAACGAAAGAAATAAGGGTACGGACGCGGCGACAGGAGACTGGATACTTCAGCTTGACGCGGATGAAGTTGTTACGGCGGCCTTTCGTGAGCGAATGGAAATGCTGCTTTCCGGAGAAGACGGGGGCTGTGTGAGCTTTAAGTTCAGGCGCCGGAATGTTTTTCTCGGGAAAGCCATGAAAAGAGGAGGGTGGTTCCATTACTCGGCGCATCTTTTCAGGAAAGGATACGCCAGATACGAAGGCGATATACACGAAAAGCTCGTGGTTAACGGCAAGCAGTGCAAGATGGAGGAAGAAATAGAGCATTATCCGTTCGACTCGATGTCGGAATTCATCGAACGGCAGAACCGTTACACCACTTTGCAGGCGGGCGAGA
>CAYMBK010000043.1:0-7916 GCA_964388645.1 uncultured Planctomycetia bacterium
GTCCAAAAATCAGGCTTTTATCGACAGGCTTACTTTGAACGACACTCGGATCGACGCGATGTGCGAGATGATCTGCGATGTAGCGCGTATGCAGGACCCCGTGGGAACCGTACTCGGGTCTATGGTGAGGCCCAACGGCTTGCATATAGATAAAGTCCGTGTGCCCATAGGGGTGATAGGGATAATCTATGAAGCCCGGCCTAATGTGACCGCCGACTGTACTGCGCTTTGCGTGAAATCGGGCAATGCCGTTATTCTAAAAGGCGGTTCGGACGCGATAAATTCTAACCTGGCTATATGCAGGGCATTAAAAAAAGGCGCGAAAAAAGAGGGTATGGATGACGGAGCCTTTACCCTCATAGAGGATACCTCGAGGGAAATGGTAGATGCCATGCTGACTTCAGATGATGGCATAGATTTGATAATGCCCAGAGGGGGGGAGTCACTCATACGGGAAGTGGTCGAAAAAAGCCATGTACCTGTTATTAAGCATTATAAGGGGATATGCCACGTCTATGTAGATTCTAAGGCCGATATTAAGATGGCTCTGGATATCTGCCTTAACGCAAAAATCCAGAGGCCAGGGGTCTGTAACGCTATGGAAACTATGCTTGTACATAGAGAGATAGCCGGGAAATTCCTTCCTCTTGCGGCTGAAGAACTTATAAAAAAAGGCGTTCGTATAAAAGCATGTCCCGAAGCGGCAAAAATGATCAAGAACGCGGAAGAAGCGGAAGAAAGAGATTATTCCACCGAGTGGCTTGATCTTATTCTTAATGTCCGCATAGTTAATTCTATTGATGAGGCTATCGAACACATAGCCAAGTACGGTTCCGCGCATTCTGATGCCATAGTTACGGATGATAATGACCGCGCCAACGAGTTTACCTCAAGGGTCGATTCCGCGGCGGTCTATGTCAACGCGTCTACGAGGTTCACCGACGGGGCTGAGTTTGGCAAGGGGGCCGAGATAGGTATTTCCACAGACAAGATACACGCGCGTGGGCCTATGGGTATAGAGGAGCTTTGTTCGTATAAATATGTCGTGCACGGTACAGGCCAAATAAGGCCATGAAACATATAGTGCCGAAAGTTGGTACCTTTGGAAAGGGGAGATCAGCGGGCCGGTTAACTTTGAGTTCCGGCTTCCGGGGGATTGGGGTATGAAGATAGGCGTTTTCGGCGGGAGCTTTGATCCGGTTCATATCGCCCATGTCGCATTAGCGGTCGAATGTTGGAATAAGTTGTCCCTTGATAAGGTGCTGTTCGTGCCCGCAAACATATCTCCTCTAAAAGAAGACCTGGTTCCGGCATCTGCCGCTGACAGGCTGGCAATGTTAAGGATGGCTATAGGGCATGATCCCAGGTTCGGTATCTGCACTCTGGAACTTGACAGGGGAGGGGTGTCGTATACGATCGATACCCTCAGAGAGCTTGCCGGTGAATACGGAGAGGGGGCGGAACTTTTTTTTCTAGCGGGGGCTGATTCGGCTGAGAGCATAAAGAGATGGAGATCTTACCGGGAGATAAAAAACATAGCCTCGTTCGTGGCGGTTCCAAGGCAGGGATGCGACTTCTCAAAGTTTCATGATGAAGGCATAGAGGTTGTCGAGATGCCGCTTCTTGAAATATCCTCAAGTATGATAAGGCAAAGGGTAGCCGGGAGAGAGCCGATAGAAGGATTCCTCCTTCCTTGTGTAGCCGATTACATACGCAATAAAGGGCTCTACCGGGATTAAAGCCTTTATGGAGGCTTGCGCGGCCGCTGCGTCCCGAGCAAAGCGAGGAGTAAGGCCGACGAAGAGATCTGTTGACACTATTTTATTTGTGTTTAGCTTGAACTTTTCTGTTTCGTATGATAGACTTTTGGAAGTGATTTTTCAAAACCCAAGGAGGGACCACCGATGACAGAAGGATATTGCGTAAAATGCAAGGCAAAGAAAGAGATGAAGGATGCCCAGGAAGTTACAATGAAGAACGGCAGAAAGGCGATGAAGGGGTCGTGCCCGAGCTGTGGTACAGGCATGTACAAGATAATGGGTAAATAGTATCCATTTGTTGAGTTTAGCGAAGTTATTATCGTTACAGGGGATAATTGAAAGACATTTTTAAGGGTGATGACGCGTTATCCGCCGAAAAAGCAAGGCTGATAGTTTCGGCGGCCCGGGAAAAGAAGGGTGAGGACATAGTCCTTATGGATATGACGGGGCAGTCGGCCATATGCGACTGGTTTGTGCTGGTTTCAGCCGGTTCTTCCCGCCAAATAAACGCTATATCCGAAGAAATACAGAAACGTCTCAGAGCGGATAAGATCTTCCCTCTTAGCATAGAGGGAAGGAGTAGCCTGTACTGGGTGCTTTTAGATTATGAAGACGTAGTCGTGCATATTTTCAGTGAGGAGATGAGGGGTTTTTACGGGCTCGAGCATCTCTGGGCGGACGCGCCCGTTGAAAGGATACATTAAGAATGGCCGGTAAAGACGTAGCCAAGGGCATAGAAGAAGCGCTCCTGGCGGTTTCAAAGAAGTATGTAGCAGAAAATTTTGAAGGTATCGTTTTCCCCGAAGAAATAAGAAGTGTTTTACAGCTGACAAGGGAAGCCGGACACGGCGATCTGAGCTCCAATATCGCCATGCGTCTGGCTTCTTTGCTTAAAAGACCCCCCATAGAAATAGGGCGCGGGATAATAGGGATGTTCGGGGACTATTCTCACGGGACTATTCTCGAGAGTTGCATACACGATGTGGAGATCAAAGGCGGGTTCATTAATTTCAGGCTGGCCGACAAGTTTTATTACGACCTTTTGGGGGAGATAACAGCAAAAGGATCTGATTACGGAAGGTCTTCCGAGGGTTCCGGGAAAAAGGTCAATATAGAATTCGTAAGCGCGAATCCTACGGGCCCGCTGACCATAGCTCATGGCAGGCAGGCCGCAATAGGCGATGCCCTGGCGCGTATACTCGAATACAACGGCTATGCCGTCACGAGAGAGTACTATCTGAACGATACGGGCAATCAGATAAACATGCTGGGCAGGTCTTTACAGGCCCGATACCGGAATTTATCGGGAGATAATATCCCGATGCCAGAAGACGGCTATATGGGGGAATATGTGGCGGATATGGCAAAAGAGATCAGATCCGGCACGGATCGGGGGGATGTAAAAAATGAAGAGCTTAGCGATGATTTTTTTCGTGAATATGCCGTAACCGCTATCATGAAAATGATAGAACGCGATCTCGCTGACTTCAGAGTAGCATTCGATGTATGGACAGAGCAGTCGGCCATAGAAAAGCGCAACGAAGTTGAAACGACGCTTGATGAGCTTGAAAAAGCGGGATATATATACAGCTCTGACGGAGCAAGGTGGTTTCGTTCTACGGATCTCGGCGATGATAAGGACAGGGTGGTTGTAAAAAGCGACGGCTCGTTCACGTATCTCGCTCCGGATATGGCCTACCATCGCGATAAATACCGGCGGGGATTCAGCAGGATAATTGATCTTCTCGGCCCGGACCACCACGGGTATATAAAACGAATGAAAGCCGCCGTGCAGGCGATGGGGCATGATAAAGAGTCGCTGGACATATTGATCGTACAGCTTGTAACATTGATGAAGTCGGGTGAGTCGGTGTCTATGTCAACACGAAGAGGAGAATTTGTCAGCCTCAGGGAACTTCTGGATGACATAGGCCCGGATGTTACGCGTTTCTTTTTCCTTTCACGCCGGCTGGACAGCCATCTCGACCTGGATATTGACCTTGCCAAAAAAGAATCCGCCGACAACCCGGTGTTCTACATTCAGTACGCGCATGCCCGAATAAGGAGCATACAGAAGTTCAGCGGCAAGGCGCCGCATAACGCGGCTTTTTCCCCGGCGGACCTTGAACTTATGAAAGACGAAGGAGAAAGGCAGCTAATGCGCAAATTAAGCGAGTTTCCCTTTGTTATTCGTTCCAGCGCCGAATCGCTTGAACCCAACAGGCTTCTTACTTATCTCAATGAACTGGCCAGGGCTTTTCACTCATTCTATACCACATGCCGTGTGGTTTCGGAAGATCTTCCCTTAACTAATGCCAGGCTGTTCCTTGTTGAAAGCACCCGCATAGTATTGGCCAATGGCCTGGGTGTTCTTAACATAAGCCTTCCCGAAAGGATGTGAGATGCTCTCGCGGTATTTCGCCCGCATCGGGAGGGATGGGAGATATCCATCATGCTGCGATCACTTAAACTTCTGGTCGGCGAGGCGGTAGAGATGCCCGCGATAAAGGGGTTTCTCGAACACCATGGGTATAACCGCGTTAAAAAGGTCTCGGGCGAAGGCGAATACAGTATCGTCGGTGAGGCTATCGTTATTTTCCCGGTGACTTTTGAATATCCTCTCAGGCTGGATGTTTCCGGAGACAAGATCCACTCAATTAAAAGCGTTGATGCTGTCTCCATGAGGGCCATTGACGATCATACGGGAGTTGTAGTGCTCCCAGTGACCGCGTTGAGGAGATCCGCGCTCAAACGCCTTCCCGCGGTTTCAGAAGATATGCCCATAAGCTCGTTCCTTGATATTGAGCCCGGAGACATGGTAGTGCACATCGACTACGGTATCGGGCGGTATCTCGGACTTCAGCGAATGAAACGAACCGGCGCTATGAAAGAGTACCTCGTTCTGGAATATTCCGGCGGGGACCGTCTTTATGTGGAGCGCAAAGACCTGGAAAAAGTCCAGAGATATGTTTCTTTTCACCGTAAAGGGGCTGGGCTAAGCAATCTCAAGGGGAAAAAATGGGAGTCCGATAAGGGAAGGGCATCCAAAGCCGCCCGCAGGGTCGCGGAGGAACTTCTTGAGATAGCTGCCAAAAGAGAGAATTCCAGGGCTTTCGCTTTCAGCTCCGATACAGACTGGCAGAAAGAGGTGGAAATGGCGTTTCCCCATAAAGAGACATCGGATCAGCTGAAAGCCACCGTGGAAGTTAAAAGCGACATGGAATCGCAGCGTCCGATGGACAGGCTTCTTTGCGGAGACGTTGGCTATGGTAAAACTGAAGTGGCGATGAGGGCGGCCTTTAAGGCCGTAATGGACAATAAGCAGGTGGCGTTTTTGGTGCCGACCACCATACTTGCCGAACAGCATACCGATACCTTCACCCGGCGGCTTAAGGATTTTCCGCTTAACATAAAAATGCTCAACAGGTTTCGTACCGCATCGGAACAGAAAGATATTTTGAAATCCCTTAGAGCGGGAGAAGTGGACATAGTTATCGGCACTCACAGGATGCTTTCTGACGACGTTGAATTCAAGGACCTGGGTTTGTTGATCGTTGACGAAGAGCATAAGTTCGGTGTCAGGCACAAAGAAAAGATAAAAAAAATGAGGATAAGCGTAGATGTGCTGACCATGACCGCTACGCCGATACCAAGGACCCTTTATCTGGCGCTTATGGGAGGCCGGGACATGTCGGTCATAGAGACGCCGCCGCTTGAGAGGATGCCCGTTAGCACCATGGTGGTCCAGTATGACGAAAAAATAATTAGCGAAGCTATACGGAAAGAACTTGCGCGGAACGGGCAGGTATTCTACGTGCATAACCGCGTGGAGACCATAGATCGGGTAGCGGCTAAGGTGAGGCAGTTCGCTCCTTCCGCGAGGCTTATGGTGGCTCACGGCCAGATGAACTCCAAAGTTCTGGAAAAGACCATGTTAGAGTTCATCCGGTCCCGCGCGGATATACTTGTTTGTACTACGATAATCGAATCCGGCATAGATATTCCCAACGCCAACACAATGATAATTGAGGATGCCGACAGATTCGGCCTTGCCGAGTTGTACCAGCTTCGGGGCAGGATAGGCAGATTTGACAGAGAGGCATATGCCTACCTTACGGTCAGAGACCTATCTTCTCTTACCGGCGAGGTGCAATCCAGACTGAACGCTATCGTAAAATACCAGAAGCTGGGGTCGGGCTTTAAGATCGCTATGCATGACCTGGAAATGAGGGGAGCCGGGAACCTGCTGGGCGTCGAACAAAGCGGGTTTATAGACCAGGTTGGGTTCGATCTTTACTGCCGGCTTTTGAGGAACGAGATCAGAAAATTACGCGCTGAAGACGACAGCGCTTGAAATAGGCTAAGTCATGTTTTTCGCGTAGACTGCTTAAGCCGCCTTTCTTCGTAAAGAAACAAAATGATAATGCGTCTGCCGAATCAGCTTGAAGAGGGCGGAGAATTCTGATACTATATTGGCGGTACATCTTATAATAATAAAAAGGAGAGCGGGTATTTAATGCGTGCACTTAGAATCGTCGTAGTGGGTTGTATTTTGTCCGTTTTGGGGTACTCTCTTGCAGGATGCGGGAGGGGGGCAGGAACTGAGGGGGAGATACTGGTTTCTATCGGAAGCACCCACATAACCGTGGATGATTTCAATGAACGTGTGGCTAGCCTGCCCGAACGCTACAGGGAAGTTGTTAAAAGGAGAAAAGCCGCTTATATTCAGGAGCTTATCAACGATACCCTTTTGTATCAGCAAGCGCTTCGTATGGGGCTGGACAGGGATGAGGATGTCAAAAAAGTCCTCGAGGAAGCCAAGAAGAAAATATTGATAGCTAAGCTTTTGGAAAACGAGATAGAATCGGCGATAGACACAACAGAAGAAGAGATCGCGTCTTACTATGAGGACAACAGATCCCGGTATACCATGCCCGAGATCATGAGGGCTTCGCATATATTGGTCAACAGTATCGACGGTGCGAGAGCGATCTTAGAGGAGCTGCAGCGCGGAGTGCTTTTCGAGGAGGCAGCAAGAGCGAGGTCTCTGGATCCTACAGCCCAAAAAGGCGGGGATATAGGGTATTTTCCCAAAGGCCAGCTTATGCCCGAATTTGAACAGGCGTGTTCGCGTCTTTCCGTGGGCGAGACGAGTGATGTGGTAAGAACAAGCCTTGGGTATCATATAATTAAGCTTACCGACCGCAGGCCGCCGACGGAAAGGCCTATAGAGGATGTGAGAGAAGAGATATCTCTAAGGATAAGGGAGAACAAAAGAAGGGAACGTTTCAACGATCTGCTCGCGCAGCTTAAAAGTTCCACCGAAATAAACGTGAATGAAGAGGCTCTCTCAGACAGGGGGTCAACGGAAAAAGCGGAAAAAATTGAAAAGTAAGAACAACAAATACGGAGGAGACAAAATGCTGATGGTAAAAAGACAGATGGCGATGATATCCGCGCTAGTCGCGGTTATGCTTGTGGCAGGTGCTTTGCCGGCGAAAGTTTCCGCGGATGAGGCGATGGACAGGATCGTTATAGTTGTTAATGACGAGGTGGTCACGCAGAGGGAGTTTGACCGGGTTTTTCTGCCCATAAAGAGGAATATCGAAGAAAACTTTACCGGATCCGATATGCAGGCCGAACTGAAAGAGGCCGAGGCGGGGGTGAAAGACCATCTTATAAACGCGAAGCTTGCTACTAGCCTTGCGAAAAAGAATAATATTTCCATCGATGAAGAAGAGCTCGAGAAGCGGATAGAGACCATAAAGCGCGCATATTACGGAAGTGAGCAGGAATTCCTGATGGCATTGAAAGAAAGGGGCACTAACCTTTCTGAATTCGAGAAAGAGATCCGGGATCAGATGCTGGCGCAGAAGCTCGTGCGCGAAAAAGTATCCGACAATATCGATGTAACACCGGGAGAGATAAAGGAACTTTATGACGCGCATAAACATGAGATGGTGGCTCCCGAGCAGGTTTTGGTCAGGACCATAATGGTAAGAAAACAGAAAGAACGCTCCGACGCTGATTCTCGGAAGAAGATAGAGGATTTACGGGGAAAAGCTATGCGAGGCGAGGATTTCTCCGCCCTGGCCAGGGAAATGTCGGAAGGGCCTTACGCCGGTGAAGGAGGCAACATGGGGTACGTGGCTGCCG
>CAYMBK010000044.1:0-2527 GCA_964388645.1 uncultured Planctomycetia bacterium
CCCCTTTGGGGGACAAGTGTAGGATCACAAACGTACCGGGTGTAAGAACGAAATTAAGACAGGTGTCCGATTGGTTTCAGAACCGTCCCGGATAGTCCATTGATTTGGCCAGAAGACAGGATTTTACCAAAATCCTGTCTTCTGTTCGGAAGGGGGTCCCACAAAGCCAAATCTATCCCCTGTTCTGATTTGCGAGCAAAGCGAGTAAATCAGAACAGGGGGGCTTCCGGGCGCATCCTTTACACTTTATTTTTCCTGTCCCGAGGGACAGAGAAGGGAGTACATAGTTCACAAATTTGGCGAATCATCGCTGTCTTCCCAGAAGATACCATGAAAATTCGGTTGACATCACAGAGATTTCAAGGTATCCTTTACGCATGATAAAAAGAAAAAATGAAGAAAAGATCATAGATCAATTACTAAAAAAGAATCCTGTGGTGGGGATGATAGGGGCAAGACAGGTGGGCAAGACCACTCTTGCCCGGGAGATAGCCAAAGGCAGTAAAGGTTCCCGCGCGATATTTGATCTCGAGAATACTGAAGATATATCCCGTTTATCGGATCCTGTGCTAGCGCTTAAAAGCCTGAAGGGGATAGTGATAATCGATGAAGTCCAGAAAGTACCCGGTATTTTTCAATCTTTACGAGTCCTTGCCGATCGTCGGTCAAAAAAAACCAAATTTTTAATACTCGGCAGCGCGTCACCGGAACTATTAAAGCAAAGCGCGGAATCCCTGGCCGGAAGAATAGCTTATTATGAGCTTGGAGGCTTTACACTGGGGGAGGTAGGAGAGGAGAATCTTGAAAAGCTTTGGCTGAGAGGCAGTTTTCCAAAGTCTTTCACGGCAAGATCCCTGAGTGACAGTATTGACTGGCGGAAAAGTTTTATGAAGACATATCTCGAGAGAGATCTGCCGCAATTTGGGATATCGGTAAGTTCACAGACATTACGTAGATTCTGGAATATGCTCGCCCATTATCATGGTCAAATATGGAACGCTTCGGAATTTGCCAGATCTTTTGGTGTGGCGGATACTACTATCAGGCATTACCTCGATATCCTCGCTTCTACATTTGTCGTACGTCAGCTTCAGCCGTGGCATGAGAATATCTCTAAAAGACAGGTTAAAGCCCCGAAAATATACATAACAGATACGGGAATACTGCATACACTGTTAAATATCAGAAATAAGGAAGAGCTCTTATCTCATCCCAAGGTCGGGGCTTCTTGGGAAGGATTTATAATAAACCAGCTTATACATAAGATGGAAGCCGATAAAGAAGAATGCTATTTTTGGGCGACTCATTCCGGCGCGGAACTGGATCTATTGATCATAAAAGGGAGAAAGCGCGTAGGATTTGAGATAAAGTACACAAGTTCACCCAAAATAACTCCTTCAATGAAAACAGCGATAAAAGATCTAGGACTTAAACGATTATTCGTGGTTCATGCCGGGGATAAGAGTTATTCTATGTCGGACAAGATAGATGCAGTAGCGGCAGGGAATATTCTTAAAGAGATCAAACCATTATAGCCGTACATATCGAGGGACGGTTCTAAATTCAATCCTACACCCGTCCAAAAACTTATCCCACATCTGTCCCAGTTTTAACTCGACACTTGTCCCCTAAAGGGGACAAGTGTCGGATCACAAGCGTACCGGGTGTAAGAACAAAATTAAGACAGGTGTCCGATTGGTTTTAGAACCGTCCCGGATAGTCATAAAATTCAACAAAGATGAGGCCTGCGCCTATATGAGGCGTATAGGCAGTAGGGTTCGGGTATATCTACTGGTAGTAGCGGCTTTGTGTCTGGTTCTTGTCGCGATATGGGCATTTGTTTATTTGGGCGTGCCGCGGCTAAAAGAGTTGTTCAACCAAAAAATATCTACCGGTGCTGTTACCGCGAGTGAAACTCAGCAGGTTGCGCGGCAGGAGGTATACCCCTCGCATATTCGTCAAGTTTCGTCAACTGTTAATCCAATAACACTGGCCGCCGTTCAGAGCGGCGTCCTTGGCGGCGCGAGCCGTATAAACCAGGTAACCGCTTTTCTTGCCGGCGATAACCCCACAGGAGCGGTGTTTTTTCCTCAAGCGAAAGAACCCGACAAACATGTTTTTTCCCTGTCTATGGAGATACTTTCCGCTAACGCTAATGCTAATAGCGCCAAACCTGTTTATGCCACAGCGAGTTTTTCACCTAATCTTGTCGGCGGATGGGACGCTGTATACGACACGGTGGAATATATAGACAGCCCGGTTGAACAGGTAATGTCGGCGGTTTTTGACGGGGCCGAACCTTCAAAGATAAGCCGCGATGTTCTGGTATACGAAAGCGGCGACGCTAAATTTTTTCTCATGCCCGCGGGCAGGGGAAGTGTACTTATAAAGAAGGAAGTTGTGAGGTAAGTAAAAAGAAAATTCGGGTGAGAATTTGCTCATTAAACCAAAGGAGAAGAGAAGATGAAGAAAACTTTGAAAAAGTTAATGGCGGTCTGCGCCGTAGCGGCGCTTGTTGTCTGGCAAA
>CAYMBK010000045.1:0-4385 GCA_964388645.1 uncultured Planctomycetia bacterium
TTTTGTTTTCTGTTAGAAAAATAGTACGGGTGATGATGATGCTCATTGCGGTTAGAGGTCCGGGGGCTGGGGAAACGGACGGAGAGTTCTACGCTTCGATATCTCAGCCGATCGCGCGTAATGCTTTCGGCAGGACCAATCGGCTTTTGGACGCGATAGCGGGAATGGAGGTGGAGATATCGGGGTACCAGATCGTGGAAGCTTATGAACGTTACCTGGCGGCGATAATAGGCATATACTACGACTGGAATGAAGCTTATGAAAACCTTAAAACGGCTGAGAACTCTTATAAAGAGAACATGAAGCTCCTGGATAACGTGAGGGAAAGAGAAAGAAATAATATCGCTCTTGCCGTGGATGTTAATAAAGTGCTTATCCAGGTGCTGCTTAAGGAAGAGACGCTTATTGAGGCTGAAAACAGTTTCAGGAGGTATATCAATCTTCTAAAAAAGAGCATAGGCTACGATGCGGGCGAAAAATTCATTCCAGGCGGGCCTGACAGGTTCGAGGATATAGACATAAATTTTGAAGAAGAGTATAAGGCCTTTCGTGAAAAAGGAAGGACTTCTCTTGTCCTTGACGCTCTTGAAGAGCAAAGCGGCCTTGAGGTAGATAAATATGCCGACGCTCTTCTGCCTTCCGTGGAACTTTTTGCCGAGTACAAGATAAAGGGGCTGGACCGCTATCTGGAGAAAGACGATAAAAGGGTGCTGGCCGGTTTTACCCTGGACTATCCCTTTCCCGGGCAGGTGGAAAAAGCCGAATATGAAACTTCCAAGATAGATCACGAGATAAGGGCCTTGGACAAAACAAACACCCATATCAGGATATACACGGAGCTCAGGAACATAAATCAGCAGATAGAGAAGGAAAGAAGGCTTATTAAAATAGCCGAGAAAAAGATAAAGGCCGCTGAATCTGTGGTTCGTGATGACGCCGTAAATTATTCTTACGGAAGGGTGGTGCTGAATAACTTCATAGACGAGGTGAACCGTCTGGATCTTAACAGGTTTAGCCTTATACAGAGGAACATCCGTCTCAAAAAACTTATCATAGAATGGCTGTCTCTTACCGATACGCTGGTTCGAGAGAACGGTGAATATCACCGCGGCGGCCCGGCGGTAACCATCCGATAACCTTTCATGCCTTCCGATGCGATCTCTATGAATCTTCCCGGAGGTCATCATGATGAGGGGACGAAGACCCCGACGAAGCAATCATATCAAAAACAAAACGATCTCAAAGACAGATCTTTGCCTAAAATAAATTAAGTATTATGTTCTTGAGATCTTTTATTGAGATCGCTTCATCCCGATCCGCGGGGTTCGCGATGATATGGTTAAAAGTTCCGGCGGGTTCACGACTACGGACAAGGGGACGCGGAGTTTCTGAAGATAACTGAGGTGTCACCCTTCTTGATGCTACTTATTTTATGAAGGGGTTGACAACTCTCCAGAAAGTGTTAGAATATTCTAACTTATTAAGAGGAGAGGGTATGGATCGAATGTGGAAAAAGCCTGGCAAGGAAGAGCTGTCTTCCAGCATGGAAGATTATCTCGAGGCGATATATGTTCTTGCAGGAGAGGAAAAGGCCGTAAGGATAAAAGGAATAAGCGACAGGCTGGGGGTAAAAAAATCAAGCGTTAATAACGCCGTAAAAGTACTGTCGCGAAAGGGCCTGGTAAGGCATGAAAAATACGGCACTGTCATTTTGACGCCTTCGGGAGTAAAGATGTCAAAAAAAATAAAAGGGCGTCATGATATGCTCGTGAGGTTCCTTTCGGAAATACTCGGGGTGGACAGGGTCTTGGCGGCGGAGGACGCGTGCAAAGTTGAGCACGCCATAAGCCCCGGAACCAGCGAAAAGCTGACGAAATTCCTAAAGTTCGTAGATTCCGCCCCTTCCGGCGCGGATCCGGAGTGGCTTGAGAATTTCAGATGTTTTGTCGTGGGAGGTAACAGGCAGCGAAAGAGTGACAAAACGAGGCGTGAATTCCAGAAGAAGGATGAAAAGTGAAAAATTTTTTTCCGGAGAAATTTTATTCCCCCAAAGTGACGGCGGATATGGGCGTGAAAAATCGAAAGATCGCTATTGTAGGCAACCCGAATGTCGGAAAGAGCGTGATTTTTAACGATCTTACGGGGTCTTATACGGTGGTTTCGAATTATCCCGGCACAACCGTTGAGGTCTCGAGAGGTTTCACTAAGATCGGGGAAAAGAAATTTGAGATAGTAGACACCCCGGGGATGTACTCATTACTTCCCATAAGCGAGGAAGAGCGCGTAGCCAGGGATATCCTGATCAACGAAAGACCAGCAATAGTACTTCATGTTATAGATGCCAAAAACCTGGAGCGTATGCTGGGCTTTACTTTACAGCTTATCGAGGCGTCCCTTCCGGTCATACTGGTGTTGAATATGATGGATGAGGCGGGGAGATGCGGGAAGATAATTCATTCCGACATTTTGGAAAAAGAGCTGCATATACCGGTCGTCCCGGTGGTGGCTACGACATCAAAGGGGATGGATGTTCTCAAAGGAAGGATAGAGGAATATGCCGAGTATGAGGGCAAACAGGATGAAATATGATGACCCGGTGGAGTTTTCCATCGAGATCGCGGCAGACAAGATAGAAGACGTTCTTGCCGGGGAATACAACCTGTCAAAAAGAGCCGTGGCTTTACTCCTTTTGCAGGAAGACCCTGAGGTCGAAAGTCTTGTAAGGGAGAAGGACCCAGGAAGAACCGACGAAATAAAACGTTTTGTTGACGAGGTTAAAAGGCATTACGTTCATCCTATTGATTACGTTGTTACGATGCGCCGCCAGGAAGAGGCCGGAATGATAGTTTCCCGTGTTCAGGAAGACAGCGGGAAGGCCAGATTTTCTTTCAGGGAAAGGCTGAGCAGGATAACCATGAACCCGCTGACAGGTGTTCCCATCCTCCTGGCGGTACTTTACTGGGGATTGTACAAATTTGTGGGCGAGCTCGGAGCCGGGACTGTTGTTGATTTTCTGGAAGAAGCTTTATTTGAGCGTTATGTGACTCCCTTTGCGGTGCGAATATTCGAAGCTGTCGTCCCGTGGCCGGCAGTGCAGGACCTTTTCGTGGGAGAGTACGGGATAGTTACGCTTGGCATCAGGTATGCTCTTGCGCTTATATTGCCTATAGTTACGATGTTCTTTCTGGTTTTCTCGGTAATAGAGGACTCCGGGTACCTGCCGCGGCTCGCGATGCTCATAGACCGGGTATTCAAGAAGATAGGGTTAAGCGGCAGAGCGGTAATACCCATGGTCCTGGGATTAGGATGCGCGACAATGGCGACAATGGTGACAAGGACCCTTCCCACAAAAAGAGAGAGAGTAATATCAACAATGCTTCTAGCTTTGGCAATACCCTGCTCGGCGCAGCTTGGAGTTATAGTGGCTCTTCTTGGAGGGCGCAAATTAGCCGTTCTTATATGGGCAGTGGTAATTTCCGCTGTTTTTCTTTTTATAGGGTACCTTACGGCACAGGTATTACCCGGCGAGAGGCCTACCTTTTATATGGAAGTTCCTCCGTTGCGGTTCCCGAGCACAAGGAATGTCATGGTTAAAACCTATGCAAGGGTAAAGTGGTATTTAAAAGAGGTTCTTCCGCTTTTTGTTTTTGCGAGCGTCATCATATGGTTAGGCAGGCTTACGGGCCTTTTCGAGATCCTCATACGGATCATGGAGTGGCCAACAAGGGCCATAGGCCTTCCGCCCGAGGCCGCGCATGTCTTTCTTTTTGGGTTTTTTAGGAGAGATTACGGAGCTGCCGGGCTTTACGACCTTAGCAAAGACGGTTTTCTTACGGGAGTACAGCTGGTCGTGGCATGCATAACTCTTACTTTGTTCTTGCCCTGCGTGGCGCAGTTTCTTGTGAGTATAAAAGAAAGAGGATTAAAAACCGCCCTTATTATTTCGGGTTTTGTCCTGGTTTTTTCTTTTACTGTGGGTTTTGCCGTGAATTTCATACTTACCGCGGCCGGAGTTGTCGTTTAGTATCGGATAATAGAGGAGAGATGACGTGAAATGCGCGCTTTGCGGGTATATGTTCGATGAAAAAAGATCGGATAAGATCTGTGAGGGATGTCTTTTGGCGAAAGGGTGCAGCTTGGTGAAGTGCCCGAACTGCGGATATGAAACCCCTCCGGAAGATAAATGGCTTAAGGAGATATTAAAGCGAAGGAGAAAGAAAAAATGAAACTAACCGACCGGGCGGAGGAAATACTTGAAAAGCTCTGGACAGAGGTTATAGAAGGGGGTAAAACGCCCGACATCACGGTACTTGCCGACTTACCAGCGTTCAGAGAACTTGCGGAAAAGGGATACATTTCTCCGGGCGGCAAACGCCTGATCACTC
>CAYMBK010000046.1:0-2740 GCA_964388645.1 uncultured Planctomycetia bacterium
AAAGGGTGGATTGTAACTCATAGTGCGACATTGTCAACTCCAAAAGCACTGTTACTCTGTAACTGCTCTTTTATCATCTCTTTTGTGGATCTATATCCGAATAGCTTTCTTGGATAATTGTTTATCCACCGTTCTACTTTTTTTATTTCGTTTTTGTTAAAATCAGCGATATTTTTACCCTTTGGTATAAAACGGCGAATGATCTTATTGACATTTTCATTTGAACCCCGCTCCCAGGCGCTGTATGAATGCGCAAAATATACTGTCATTCTTCTGGTGTTTTGCTCTAAAACGCTCAACTCTAGGGTTTTCCAGTTTAAAAATTCAGCGCCGTTATCAAATGTTATTGTCTTGAATTTTAGCTTAAATAAAGCGCCGTATTTTCTTTCGAGGTTATCGAATACTTTTTGGATCTCTTTCTGAGTTCCGTTCTCAAGCTTGATGATTATCTCTTCTAAGGTTTTTCTCTCTGTCAGCGTTAAAAGGGTTGCTTTTGTCCCCTGGGCTCCTTTCACGCAATCACCTTCCCAATGTCCGTATTCAAGGCGGTTATTCGCTTCCTGGGGGCGTTCTGTTATTCTTCTGGCCATCTTATTGGTTAGGCTTACCCTTCTTACCATGCGGTACTTTCTTGTCTGTCTTTTTCTTTTCTCCCATAAGTTCTCGCTGGTTATCCCTGAGAAGATCCCGGCGTCTATATAGTTATAGAGCGTTTTAGTGCATATCATTCCCTTGAATTTAAGTCCTTTCCGCTTTATTTCACCTATCACAGCATCCGGGGAATATCTCTCTTTCAGTATCTTTTTCCGGATATATTCCTCTAATTTCCGGTCTTTGCCGATTTTTAGCGACCTCTCTTTATTCTTTCCGTTTTCTCTATATCTTTTTTGCCCTACATTAGCTCTGTATTGTGTTTTTTCGCTTAGGTCATGCTGGATTCTTGTTATTTTTCCACGGTTTATTTCGCGATATACAGTAGAGCGGTTTCTTCCGAGTATCTTTGCTATTTCCTTAACGCTCTTTTTAGCCTGCAAGAAGCCCTCTATTTTATACCTCTCACTCTCATTTAAGTGTTTATATTTTCGGCATTTAGTGCTACAATTCTCTTGCTCCATTAGATCCTCCTGTTTTTTGTTTGTTCACACTTACAAAATAACAGATTTTTTGGATCTTTTGGAGCTTTATTTTTTTTATTCCACTACAAGCAAGTCCTTTATCCACATATCTACACTATCCACAAAGAGAAAAAGGTAACCAAAAAGAGAAAGGACTACTACTGTTAGTTTTTGTTGCACTTTAGATTACAATCTTCACGGACCGCAGGAAAGCGCTGGAAGAGGTCATGAAGTTACGCCAAATTGATGATATCGACGTAAGGGTATCTCTTATTCAGGCTCTTATACCGGTAGGGCTGCATGAAGTAAACAAACAATTGCAGCAGGACGTGCTCATGCTGGCCGGAGAAAAGCATTCGCGGGGCAAAGAGAATGTCCGCTGGACCAGGCAAAACGGCTCCGTATACCTTCTGGATCAAAAAGTGCCGGTAAAGGTCCCCCGCGTAAGAAATAAGATACGAAATATCGAAGTGCCGCTTCCCACATACCAGAAGCTCCAGGATCCCCACCGGGAAAACGAACAGCTATTCAAGAAGCTTTTAAACGGCCTGAGCACGCACAGATACCGTGAGTGTGCTGAGCTCGCGCCTGATGTATTCGGTATAAGCGCTTCGAATCTCTCGAAGCGCTTTAAACACATAACCGCCGCCAAGCTCGAGAAACTCCAGGAACGCAGACTCGATAATCATGACTTTGTCGCCGTATTCGTTGACGGCAAGCGCTATGCCGATGACGGGATAGTGGTGGTCTTGGGAATAACGCTTGAAGGCAATAAAATAGTCCTCGGTATCGAGCAGATGGCGACGGAAAACTCGCGTTCCACGGAGCAGTTCTTCGAGCGCCTGATAGAAAGGGGCTTGAAATACGATGAGGGGCTCATATTCATCGTGGACGGCTCAAAAGGCATCATAAAGGCCATTGAAAAGGTCTTTAAAATACGCGGTATTATCCAGCGCTGTCATTACCACAAAATCGAGAACGTGGTAAGCTACCTCCCCAAGGGGTTGCAGATGATATGGCGCGCTAAATTAAGGGATACGTATCGCCATACGGATTATGAGACCGCGAAAGCTTCGCTGGATAAACTCAAACGCGACCTGCGCGATATCAATCCTTCGGCTGAACGCAGTCTTGCCGAAGGCCTGGAAGAGACGCTCTCGCTTCATAAGATCGGGCTTTACGATGAACTCGGTAAAAGCTTCTCTTCCACAAACTGCATAGAGAGCATCATGTCACAGCTCGGCCGGTATACGGATAAGGTCGATCGCTGGAGAGGAGGAAATCACATCCAGAGATGGGCTGCCGCCGGGCTTCTGGAGCTAGAACCGCGCTTAAGAAAAGTAAGAGGATTCCGCCATTTAAAACTCTTAAAAGGGAGGTTACTGCAAGAAGTGGAAAAACGCGAGAAAAAACAGGCCCTAGATTGCGCTACAAGCGACGAAGTCGAAGTGGGGATTACCCCCGAAATTCAGAGGTGAAACGATGCGGAGGGTTTCATCAATTTCAACTAAAAAATGCATTGACTCACTTCTTTTGTTCTGTCTGTAGAACAATTATCCGATATAACAACCTCTACTTTTTCTGATATATCAGTAGTTAATTGTACAGACAGACATTCTAACAAG
>CAYMBK010000047.1:0-5110 GCA_964388645.1 uncultured Planctomycetia bacterium
CCTCCTCCTGTGAGCCCGTATAAGTTCTCCGTCCAGCATGGCATCCATGTCCTCACGTGTGATCTCCTCGATTTTCTGGATCTCATGAGAAACCCTGAACCCCTCAAAAAAATGCAAAAATGGCACTCTTGACTCCAATGTGGCTGCTTGCGCAATTAAAGCAAAATCCATGGCTTCCTGTACATTCGCCGATGAAAGCATCGCCCATCCCGTCGACCTCGCCGACATTACGTCGGAATGGTCACCGAAAATGGAAAGCGCCTGGCAGGCCAGCGAACGGGCGGCTATGTGAAAAACCGTGGGTGTAAGTTCGCCGGCAATTTTGTACATATTGGGTATCATAAGAAGAAGCCCCTGAGACGCCGTGAATGTAGTGGTGAGAGCGCCTGTAGTGAGAGCCCCATGCACGGAACCCGAGGCACCTCCTTCGGATTGCAATTCAACCACGCTAGGCACTGTCCCCCAAATATTCTTTTCCTTCCGGGATGATTTCTCATCTGCTATCTCTCCCATTCCCGATGATGGGGTGATGGGATATATAGCTATAACCTCATTGGTAGCATGCGCGACATATGCGACGGCTGAATTTCCATCATGGGGCACCATTTCACGTTTCATTTAATAACCTCCTCATTAATAACATTATCCCGAAAAAACATCCCGGATCGTTTTGGTGTGTTAAAATCATCGCGCATAGGAATGCTCGACAAAAGACACGGCATTCTAGCATAGCCACGGGATTTTGTTAAGTGATTTTTGCCGAAAAATGCCGAAAAAACTGAATTCCTTATAAAGCACCCTCGGTCTCAACCTTTCTTGGAGATATGTTCGGGAGTTATGCGCCTCCGGCGAAACTTGGAAGCTATAAGCAAAACGGAACAGGCTCCCTTTTTTCGGAAGCCTGTTCCATTTCCCTCGGCCGTGAAGATCGACTATACGCTACACACTCTGCCGGATCTCTCCGGAGGAAGTTAGCGACATATAAAAAGACATGAACGCCATCATCATAACTATAGGTATGTAAGACTGCACCGCCGCGTTCACTAGAGCTACCAGGACCTGGCCTACCTGAAGGGGGAGGGGCACACTTATGATTCCTACGAGAAAACCTACTATAAGAGATATGACGAGGCTCACCACTAACATAAGGGCGAAAAGCCCGAGGGTTTTCCAAAAATTGTTTTTTGCCGTCTCTATGCCCTTTTTTATGGCAGCCACCGTTCCCAGATCATCGGCCACAACCGAATATATAGGGTAAAGCAAAAGGGTTATAACACCTACGGCCACAACCGTTACTAGCATAGCCACAAGGCTTCTCGTGAACATATTATCGCCTAAAAGCAAAATGCCTGCCGAGACCAGACTCAGGACAAGGACAACCGCCACCGCGAAAAGTACATATAGCAGAAGGATACCAAGTATCCTTAGATAGAATTTCTTGCCATATTCGGTGAACTGAGCCATACTGGCCGATGCCGATTTTATCTGATCCTTGACCAGCCCCATCGCTCCGCCTTGAAGAAAGATGAATACCAGAAAGAACAACAGGCTGGAAATAACAGATATTGCTACCACTCCGGGGTCGGCAGCTCTATCCGGATCGGCCAACGGCAGGCTTATCAGCCCTACCACCACGTTAAACACAAAAAACACCAAGATAACGTTCATTAGCTTCCCTGCCTGGGTAAATCCTTTTTTCGTAGCTTCGAAAATGGTCATACATTCCTCCTTAAATTTAATTTCAACCCCCTGCCCTTTAACAAAATATCTTTACGGCACAGGCCTCAAGATAATTATAAGGATAATAAGCCTACTGTCAAACTATATCCCTTTTTTCTCGAAAGATAAACCCCGCCTGAACATCTCGCCGAAAGTTCAGGCAGGCCTTCTGTCCTCAAATGCCCTCTGCAAAGTGCCCACATCGGCATATTCTACACAGGCTCCTTCCGGGACTCCCCTGGAAAGGCGTGTGACCTTCAATCCCGGCAAACTAAGAGACCGCAATATAAAAAGCGCTGTGGCCTGACCTTCTGTCGTGAAATCGGTGGCTATTATCACCTCTTTTACGCCGGGATGCCCCGCTCTTCTGAGAAGCCCGTCTATTTTTATATCACCCGGGCCTATCCCGTCTAAAGGCGACAGTGCTCCCAGAAGCACGTGATACAGGCCGTCATAAGAGCCCGTTCTTTCCATGGCCATGACGCCATTGGGGCCTTCCAAAACACATATTTTTGAACGATCTCTCTTTCTGTCGGAACATATGGCGCAAAGGTCACTCTCGCTGAGATTATTACACTCCCCGCAAAAACTTACATTGGACTTAACTTCTTTGATCGACCTCGTAAGAGCCGCGATGTCCCCGTCTTTCGCCTGCAGAACGTAGAAAGCCATACGCTCCGCGGATCTCATCCCCACGCCAGGCATCTTACAAAATTCATCTATAAGCTTGGCCATTACGGCCGGAAAACCCTTCGCCATCACATCTCATCCGTAAAGTCGCGTACTACATGCCCTCCGAAAATATCCATGGCCTTTTCTATCGCGGGCTTCATTTCCTCTTTCGCATTGGCTTTCTTCCCGTTCCTTTCCGAGATCGCCTTAGCTTCGCCAGGGTCATCATCCTGTATCTTGAAGCTTATCCTGACAGGCCGCCCCATTACCCTCTCTGCCGCTTCCTCAAGGATCTTTTTATTGCTTTCCGTCTCAAGCGCTTCCTTATTGAACCGGTTGCCTTTGTCAAACCCCAGAACGATCGAGTCACCGCTGATCTCAAGAAGTTTGGCTGAGTTTAGAAAAACAAAAACTGACATCTTCTTATTTTTTATATAGCCAAGTAATGTTTTCCATCTATTCGTTTGGCTTGTAAAATCATCAGGAGCCGTCTGCTCGCCGTTATCAGTATCGTCATCCTCATCCGGCGCCGGACTTTTCCCTTCATCAGGAATACGTCGCTCTTTAGGAACACGTCTCTCCGCCGGCCTCACTTCCGCTGTTTCCGCTTTACCTGAAAAAGGCCTATTTAGGGCCTCCGGCTCAGAGCCGAGCGCGGGATATCCCGCAGCGTCTGTCCCGGCATTGGCCCCTAAACGGTTTCTTTTGTCCAGCTCTTCGATCTTTGCCATTATTTGGGTAAGTTTCATGGCTGACTCTCTCTTCGCAAGCCTTACGAGCGCTACTTCAAAGGGTGCTCTGGAAGACATAACACCTTTCATCAGAGAGACGCAGTGCGTTAGATTCTGGAGTATGTACAATATCTCCTCGAGAGATACCTTCTCTTTCTGGAGCATCAAAACCTGCAGCTCCTCTTCCGTCATCGCCATATCCGAAGAAGGTTCACCTATGGTTTTAACAACCATGAGATCTCGAAAATGCGAAATAAGGCTGGCGTTTATGAACACCGGGTCTTTCCCTCCGGAGATAAGCTCGTCTAAAACCCTGACGGCCGTTCCCGGATCTTTTTCTATCACTGAGCCGGCAAGCTCGAAGATCTTATCCTTTTGTATCATGCCCAGGAGTTCTATTACATCCGAATATCCTATCTTCCCCGAAGAAAAGGATATCATCTGGTCAAGCACTACCAGAGCGTCCCGTAAACTGCCGTCGGCGGATCTTGCCAAAAGAAGAGCTGCAGGATCATCTATTTCAATGCTCTCCTCGCGGGCGATGTCCTTGATCCTGTTGTATATCATTTTGGGAGGTATTTTCCTGAAATCAAAACGCTGGCATCGTGACATTATGGTCGGAAGGACCTTGTGAGGTTCCGTCGTGGCAAAAATAAATTTAACGTGCTGCGGCGGTTCTTCGAGAGTTTTCAGAAGAGCGTTGAAAGCCTCTGTCGTAAGCATGTGGACCTCATCAATTATGTATATCTTATGCCTGCTCCTCGAAGGTGAAAACCTGACATTCTCCCGAAGCGCCCGGATCTCGTCAATACCCCTGTTCGAAGCGCCGTCTATTTCAAGGACATCAATACTGTTGCCCTGCGATATTTCCCGGCAGGAGTCGCACCTGTTGCACGGAACGCTCGATCCGGGCACCTCACAGTTAAGGATCTTGGACAGCAACCTGGCTATAGAGGTCTTCCCGGTCCCCCTTGGGCCGCAGAACATGTAAGCGTTCGCCACGCGCTTCTTTTCTATCGAATTTATCAGCGTCCTTGTGGCTGCTTCCTGACCGACAACTTCGGAAAAATCACATGGCCTGTATTTTTGAGCTAAAGTCTGATATGACATTTTACGGATCCGCTTTTTTTCTTATTTTTCAGAAGGTAGTACAACTCCGACGGCATACTTTATATCACAGCCGCCGGCAAAACTCAAGGGAGAGAAAAATAATGCCGGGTTGAAAAATTAACCCGCTGCCACTTATCTTTTTTCGAAGTTCTTCCGTTTCCCCGATCAGATCTTTCGCGACCTTATTGCCTTAGTGAACATTTTTATCACCTTTGGATCGAACTGTGTCCCGCTTCCGCGCACGACAATATCTGTGGCTTCTTCCCTGGCATACGCTTTGCGGTAAGGCCTGTCGGTCATAAGCGCCTGGTATACATCCGCCACCGCGACTATACGCGCTCCCAGGGGAATGTCTTTCCCTTTCAATCCGGATGGATACCCTTTGCCGTCAAACCTTTCATGATGGTGCAAAACCATCGGGACAACTTCGTCCAGGCACTTTGCTGCTTTGACCAGATCCGCCCCTATTTGCGGATGCTTTTTTATTTTTTCGTACTCACCTTTCGTAAGAGAACCTTTTTTGCTCAAAATGCTATCGGATACTCCGAGCTTTCCCAGATCGTGTAGCACAGCCGCGTGTTCCAGCTGTTTTATTTTTTCCGGCGGTAATTTCATGTTTTTCCCTAGCTCAGAGACCATACTGGCCATCGCCTTCGCATGTTCGCCTGCATAATGATCCCTGGCTTCTATTGTTTTCGCTAGGGCATTTATGGATTCTACCGCCACTCCCCTGGCTCTTTCGGACATATTAGTTACCTTTTCTCTGATCTTCAGAACCTTATCTTTTTTCTGGGTTTTGATTATGTTCTCAATCTCCTCTTCTCCGCCGCTTCCGGATATCGATAGCCTGTCCCCTCCGGACCTTTTGGCGTTTCTCA
>CAYMBK010000048.1:0-4569 GCA_964388645.1 uncultured Planctomycetia bacterium
TTTTATCTTTCTTGACCGAAGATCGCCCCCCACTATTCTCATTACAGCACCACCCTGCCGGCGAACATTTCAATTATCCCGGCTTTAACTCCGGCATGCCTCTCGTCCTTAAGTTTCACGTCTTCCTCAACGAGCTCAAAGGCGTCTTTTCTGGCTTCTTCCATCACCGAAAAATCTTTTGCTATGTCTCCGAACTTTAATTCAGGCAAACCGCTTTGCCGCGTTCCCAAAAATTCTCCGGGCCCGCGGATATCAAGATCTTTTTCCGCTATCCGGAACCCGTCGTCTATGGAACTCATCGCCTCCATCCTCCGGCATGAACTTTCCGAATCATCGTTGCTTATGAGTACGCAATACGAAGGATGTTTACCCCGCCCTATACGCCCCCTGAGCTGGTGAAGCTGTGAGAGACCGTACATCTCGGCATGTTCGACAAGCATAACGCTGACATTTGGAACATCAAGTCCCACCTCTATCATTGTCGTAGCCACCAGTATATCGATATCCCCGGAAACGAAACCTTTCATTACGGCCTCTTTTTCAGCTCCTGCCATTTGACCGTGCAGCATTCCCACCTTGAGTTCCGGAAAGATATCCTCCTTGAGCCTGGCGTACATATCTTCGGTTGAATTCGAGGCAGCACGGTCTGCCTGCCCTTTGATCCGGGGATATACAATGAACGCCTGGCGGCCGCTCTTTGCTTCGTCCCGGATCAGCTCGTAAACCGCGCTCCTGTTATCCGCGGCCGTCCAGTAAGTGCTCACCTTCTGCCTTCCTGAAGGCTTCTCTTTAAGGACGGAAACATCCATATCGCCGAACAGCGCCAGGACAAGGCTTCTTGGGATCGGCGTTGCGGTCATGACCAGAGTATCGGGGCGGCCCCCTTTGCGGATAATTTTTTTCCTCTGTTCCACTCCGAATTTATGCTGTTCGTCTATCACAACAAGCGCAAGGTCCTTGAACTCAACGGACTGCTGTATAAGAGAATGCGTACCGATGACCACATCCGCATCACCTTCGAAGATCTCCTTCCTAACCTTTTCGCGGTCGCAAGCGTCCATGCCGCCGACCAGAAGCCTCACGTTGATACCAAGCGGCATCAGGATCTTGCTTATGTTTATGTAATGCTGCCGCGCCAATATCTCTGTGGGTGCCATTATAGCTCCCTGATGGCCGTTCTCACAGGTCAAAAGAAGCGCAAAAACGGCAACCACCGTTTTACCGCTGCCTACATCTCCCTGGAGAAGCCTATACATTGGTTTCTCACCAGCCATATCCCGCTGTACCTCTAAAATGCACTGTTTCTGGCCGGCCGTGAACTCAAACGAAAACATCTTCGCGAGATCCTCAATAAGCCCTTCTTTCACCGTATGGGCCACACCCCTTTGCTTTCTGTTCTTACGTCGCAGAGCCATGACCACCTGAAGCATGAAGAACTCCTCAAAAATGAACCTTCTGTAGGCTTTGGCGAGATTATCAAAAGATTTCGGGAAATGTATGTTCTCTATCGCGAATTTCAGGTCAACAAGCTGCCTTCTTGCTCTTATCTTCGTGGGCAAAGGATCTTCCACGGCAGACGAATATACCCTCACCGCGTTGTAGGACGCTCTTCTGAGCTCTCTTTGCGAGAGCTTTTCTGTAAGAGAATAGAACGGCACTATCCTGCCTATCTCGATGGAATCTTCGGTTTTTTCTTCATCGGTTATCTCAAAGGCCGGATGGGTTATCTGGAGCCTTCCCGCAGCCTCTACCTCGCCATAGAGAACGACCTCCTGCCCCACCGAAAATACTCTTGCCAAAAACGGCTGATTGTACCATACCCCGAACACCCTGGCCGAGCTGTCGCCGATCGCCAACTCAAATATGCCGGTTCCCGTCCTTGCCCTGAAAAACGAGCTTTTCAAGACCCTGCCCTTCACAGCCTGCGCCCTTCCGGGCTCTACCTCCGAAGGGTTAACCACGATCGTCCTGTCTTCATAACGCCTGGGAAGGTAGTAAAAAAGGTCGGAAACCGTCTTCACTCCCAGTTTTTCGAAAAGGGCCGCCTTGGCCGGGCCCACTCCTTTAACGTACCTGACGGACATCTTCCTAATGTCTTTTTTCTCTTGCATAAAATCTACCGTTGTGCTATTATCCCGTACCGTTTGGGTAAGAATATTTTGAACACAGAAATTAAAAGGCGTATCCACCCGGAAGCAAAGAACTTCCCTACGCCATTATAAAAGAAAGGGTTTTCCATGGCAAGAGAATGCTACGTTTGCGGAAAGAAACCGGTAGCGGGCAGAACGATAAGCCGCAGGGGTATGGCTAAAAGTAAAGGCGGCGTAGGCCAGCGCATCACCGGTGTAACCAAAAGAAGGTTTCTCCCCAACCTCCAGTCCGTTAAAGCGGTCGTTGACGGGAAAACGATGAAGATCAAGGCCTGTGCTAAATGTATAAAGGCCGGTAAGGTCAAAAAAAAGAGCTGATACACACCTTCCCTTTTTCTTTTTCTGGACGAGAATAGACCGACAAAAAACATCGATGCGTCTTTTTTCTTTAGTAATAGTCCAGTAATGCTCAGATCCGCCGTCACGAGCAGGCGTTCCAGCCCCCCGACTTGCGCAAAGCGAAGCTTCCGTGGAGAATTCTCTTCGATCTTTCCCCATGGGATTTTTTCACGCCTTTCTCCTTTCATTTTCGGATCTTGCGAAACTCGTTCTCCTCAGCCGGGTTATTTTCTCAGGCTTCGGAGAACTCGAACATCCGCAAGTGTTTAATTATCCAAAAATGAACGAAGAAAGCCTAAAATCCCAAACGGAAACCCCTTTGATCGAAAAAAACTCTCCGCTTGCTAACGCCGGGGTCTGGCCCCTGACTTGTGGCAAACAACGTAGATGGGGCCTATACTCCAGAGTTGCTATTAGCGATCCTGGCAGCGTTAAGCTCGGATCAACTATGCGATCGAACACGAAAAAGAATATTGTTTGAATTAAAACAGTTGTTGTCTATGCCGACGGACGGATATCCTTAATGTTTAACTGAAGTGAATCTATCCCGTTATAGCTGTTTATGGAAGGATTATAGGCAAGGTCAACCGTCTCTCCCGGAGAAGGACGGTAAAAAAAGTTCTTCCTGAAGGTTATAGCTTCACAGCTTACCCTGCCGTCGGTAACAAGGAACTTAACTCCGCTTCTCCCTATTTCGCGAGGTCTTGTTTTTACTTTGAGCTTTTCCGTGGAGATCACCGGCTCTCTGTTGCCGGGTCCGTGCGGCATCAAAAGATCAAATTCTTTTATGGTGTTCATTCCCAAGTCCGAAAGCGGCATCTCAACATCTATGTTTATTTCTTGCAAAGTTTCTTTCCGGCAAAAGCAAGATCCTGCGGCAACAGAGTTGATCTTTTCTTTAAAGCCCCCTACTTCGCTTTTTTTGATCTTTATTCCGCAAGCCGCTTCATGGCCCCCGAATCCCGAAAGATATTCACTTGCCCCGCTTACGGCCTTGAAAAGATCAAATCCGCCGGCAGTTCTCCCCGAACCCTTTCCCTCTTCTCCTTCCATCGATATCAATATTGCCGGCCTTACGAACTCTTCGGCAATACGCGAAGCTACTATGCCTATCACGCCGGGATGCCATGACCCATCGGAGAGGACAATGACCTTTTCCTTATCCAGGTCGATCTCGGAGCGGGTTCGCTCAAGCGCCCTTTTGAGGATATCTTTTTCTATCATCTGCCTGTTCCGGTTCTCCCTGTCGAGTGTCAGTGCGATCTCACGCGCCCTGACCGTATCCTGTGTGGTAAAAAGTTCAAGTGACATGTCGGCCGACCCCACCCTTCCCATTGCGTTTATGCGCGGGGCCAGCTGGAAAGATATGTTACGGCAGGTCAGGTTACGCTGATCTAATCCGGCAACATCCGAAAGCGCCCCTATTCCGGGCCTTTGCGTTACGCGCAATCTTTCCAGGCCCGCTTTTGCCAGTATACGATTCTCGCCATTGAGCGGAGCCACATCGGCTATTGTCCCCAAAGCCACAAGATCAAGATGCCTGTCGGCCTCGGAAACATTTTCGCCGACAAGAACTCTGGCCACCTTGTAGGCTATCCCCACCCCGGCGAGATCCTTGAAAGGGTAAGGGCAGTCTTCCCTCTTAGGAGCGACCACCGCGCACGCTCTGGGCAAAGATCGTTCCCTGATCTCATGATGATCAGTTATCACAACGTCTATACCCCGGCTGTTAGCCATCTCGACTTCTTCGGTCGAGTTGACCCCGCAATCTACGGTAATGATCAAACTCACTCCCCTGTCTCCGGCGAGATTCACAGCTTCGCTGTTAAGGCCATAGCCGTCTTCCATTCGGTTGGGTATGAACGTTTCACATCTGGATCCGAGGCTCTTTAAAACTTCCGACAAAAGGGCCGTTGAGGTCACCCCGTCGACATCATAATCTCCGTATACAAGTACCTTCTCTCCTTTCGCGATAGCTTTCCTTATCCTTTCCGAGGCCCTGTCCATGTCTTTGAGGAGGTAGGGGTCGTAACAAGAGGAAATATCCCCGAAGAGAAAGCTCCTTGCCGACTCGATGTTC
>CAYMBK010000049.1:0-3523 GCA_964388645.1 uncultured Planctomycetia bacterium
ATCTGGTGGAACCTTTATAAATGTAAAAAAATGCGAAAATAAAAGCGGGACACTTTATGTTTTCAAGGATATTGATAGCGAATAGAGGGGAGATCGCCCTGAGGATAATCCGGGCATGCCGGGAACTCGGGGTGAAAACCGTGGCGGTTTATTCTCAGGCAGATGAGGGATCTTTGCATGTAAGATTGGCTGATGAAGCAGTTTGCATAGGAAAGGCTATGTCTTCGTCCAGCTATTTGCATATTCCCAACCTCATAAGTGTGGCTGAAATAACGGATGTCGAAGCGATACATCCCGGTTATGGTTTTCTTTCGGAAGACGCACATTTTGCTGAAATATGCGCTTCATGCCAGATCAAGTTCATCGGCCCTTCTCCCGAGAATATGCGCATGATGGGAGATAAGATGGCCGCGAAAGATACCATGAAGAATGCAGGGGTGCCGGTTATTCCGGGGTCTGAAAAAGTCCTTGATACGAAGGAAGAGGCGCTTAAAGAAGCAAAGCGTATAGGATATCCGGTTATAATAAAAGCTTCCGCAGGCGGCGGGGGTAAGGGTATGAGGGTGTGCCATAACGATGTGCGCCTTGTCGGGGCTTTTATGACCGCAAGAAGTGAAGCCGAGGCGTCTTTCGGGAATCCGGCGGTCTATATGGAAAAATATATAGAGGCTCCCAGACACGTTGAGATACAGGTGCTTGCGGACGAGTGGGGCAATGTTGTGCATCTCGGAGAAAGGGATTGTACTGTTCAGCGCAGGCATCAGAAACTTATAGAAGAATCGCCGTCTTCTCACCTTGATGCCAAAATGAGGAAAGAGATGGGGGAAGCGGCCGTAAAGGGCGCGCTTAGCGTAGGGTATAAAGGCGCAGGTACGGTAGAATTTCTCGTTGATGGATCCGATTTTTACTTTATGGAAATGAATACCAGAATACAGGTAGAACATCCGGTTACGGAAATGGTAACGGGTATTGATATCGTAAAAGAACAGATAAGGATCGCTTCGGGGGAAGAATTGGGGTATTCTCAGAAAGACATTGTTTTCAGGGGAGCGGCGATAGAATGCCGCATAAACGCGGAAGATCCGGATAATGATTTCCGTCCTTCGCCTGGGAAGATCACCGCTCTTAATATTCCCGGGGGCCCGGGGGTGCGGGTAGACACTCATGTTTATTCGGGTTACGAGATACCGCCTTATTATGATTCCATGATAGCTAAGCTGATAACTTACGGGAAAACACGTGACGATGCCATACGTATAATGCAGAGGGCTCTTTCGGAATTTTATATAGATCCGATAAAGACCACCGTGGATTTCCATAAGAAGGTCATGTCTGATTCTGATTTTCAGGCCGGATCTATCTCGACGCATTATGTAGAGAAATTTTTCCCGAGAGAAGAAATTTAGATCTTTCCGGGAACCGGAATACAAAACAGGGGAGGGTCTATGTTCTTTCTAAAAAAACTCGCGGGGCTGGTTTATTTTTTGGTCATGGCCGCGGCGGCTGCGGCATTTATGTGCGTGATAGTGGATACTGTCCCTTCTTCGCTGCTGGTTGAGGTGATCGAAAGCATACGGGCAGATCTTTATCTTCGAATAATAGTCGGGTTTGTCGCGCTGATATCGGTCTTAACGGGGATATCTGTGTTGATAAGATCCAGAAAGAACAAGGGACGGAACAGGCTTATCACTTTTCAGAATCCCGACGGAGAAGTTACGGTATCGATCTCCGCTATCGAGAGCTATGTCCAGAGGGTGGCAAGAGATATCCCCGGGATAACCGATGTTAAGGCTACGGCTAAAGTAGGGAAAAAGGGTATATCCGTAGTCAGTTTTGTGGCCGTTTCCGCCGGCACGAACATTCCTGAGGCAACCGAAAGTATTCAAATGACGGTCAAGGGCAAGGTCCAGGAAATGCTGGGAGTTGAAGAGAAAATAACAGTTACTATGCACATTACAAAAATACTCAAGGAAAACGAAACAGCCGGAGCGGCGGAGGATGAGGGTAAAACCGTATCGCCTCCTTTTCGGGAGATGGACTGAAGCCGGGAATCGTTCCATAAGGGCCGCACATGAAAAATGAAGAGAAAGTAGTAAAGATGCTTTTGGAGAGCATAGCCGTAAAGAGAGCTTTTTTGGAAGATACTTCGTCGGTCCAAAAAGTTGCGCAGGCTGTGCAGGCGATAAAAGACTGCTACAAGAGGGGTGGGAAGGTACTGGTTTTCGGCAACGGAGGCAGCGCCGCGGATAGCCAGCATATGGCCGCGGAGATGGTGGTGCGCTTTAAGCGCGAAAGAAAAGCTTTTGCGTGTATTTCTCTTACTACTGACACTTCTATATTGACGGCGGCTGCCAATGACTATGATTTTTCAAAGGTTTTTGTGAGGCAGCTTGAGGCTTTGCTTTGTGACGTGGACCTGGTCTTCGCTGTTTCCACGAGCGGTTCTTCCCCAAATGTTGTAGCGGCATCGGAATATGCCGCGAAAAGGAAAGTTCCGATTATAGCCCTCACCGGCAAGGGCGGCGGCGAGCTTGCCCGTATAGCCGATATCCCGATAGTTGTCAGCTCCGATGTTACGGCCAGAGTCCAGGAGGTGCATAGCGCGATTATACACACTATCTGCGAACTGGTGGAGGAAGACGTGTGAACACCGGAATGTCTAAGCTGCTTTCTAAAGACGAATTGATAGCGGAAGTCGGAAGGATAAGGCCTTCCGGCCTGACCATTGGTTTTACGAACGGTTGTTTTGATATCCTTCATCTCGGGCACATAAGGTACTTAAGGAAGGCCAGGGAGGAATGCGACATTCTTATTCTCGGGCTTAATAGCGACCGTTCGGTGAGAAGCTTGAAAGGCCCGAAGAGGCCGGTTAACGGAGAGGGAGCACGGGCGGAGATCATGGCTGAACTTTCCTGCGTGGATATTGTGGTCGTTTTCGATGAAGACACGCCGCTTGAACTTATCAAAAGCGTTATGCCGGACGTGATCTTCAAAGGAGGGGACTGGAAAGAGGACGAGATAGCGGGAGCCAGAGAAGTCAAAGAAAACGGAGGCCGGGTGGTAAGGATCCCGTACGAAGATGGATATTCCACTACCGGCATAATCGATAAGATGCGCGGCCACGAGGAGCGATAATGGATGCGGGGGTTTACCGGATAATAGACGCCAACCTCAACCGGGTCATGGAAGGGGTCAGGGTTTGTGAGGATATAATGCGTTTTTCCTCCAGCAATGAATATCTGACTGGCATGCTTAAAGATCTCAGGCATGAGATCTTTCAGGCAATAAAAGATATCCGGAAAGAACATCTCGAAGAGATGTTCTCATCAAGGGATGTTAATGATGTCGGCATAAGAACAAATGAATCAGAAAGGACCCGGAAAGACGTTATTGAGCTTTTTATGGCTAACGCTCAGAGGGGTAAAGAATCATTGCGTGTTCTGGAAGAAGTTTTGAAGCTATTTGACACGGATATTTCACAACAATTCAAACAATTCAGGTTCAGGCTATATGAGATCGAAAA
>CAYMBK010000050.1:0-16393 GCA_964388645.1 uncultured Planctomycetia bacterium
TGTCTTTTATCGAGAACAAAGCTGAGTGGCACGGTGTGGCCCCCAAAAAAGAAGAACTGGAGAAAGCGCTGATCGAACTTGACGAAACAGAAAAGAGAATGGACTGACGGGCAAACAAGGAGATGGTAAAATGGCGAGCAGCAGAAGAAAACTCATAATGTACCTGAAAGAATATAAGACCATAATAATCGTGGTAGCGGTGGTTGTTATCCTGCTGATACTTTCTGTTATCGGGCTGATGTCCCTGGAATCTTTTTATCGGAAGATGACTTTGGCCACGATGCCCGTACAGTTCATAATGGCAGGTATACACGCGGGGATATTCGTTTTTATGTACCTTACGTTCATGCGCGGCGGGTTCGCCAAGCTGGATAAGGCTCCCATAAAAGGACGTGACGTATCGATAACCTGGGACGATGTTGTCGGTATGGATGATGCCAAAGAGGAGGCAAAGGAGGTGGTCCAGTTAATAAGGGACAGAGCCGACGTGTCGAAAATGGGCGGCAGCGTTATCAAGGGGCTTCTTATGCTGGGCCCTCCGGGATGCGGCAAAACATACATGGCAAAGGCCATAGCCACCGAAGCGGATATGCCCTTTATCTCTATGTCGGGAAGCGAATTTGTGGAGGTTTTTGTTGGAGTAGGGGCTTCAAGGGTGAGAAAACTGTTCAAGAAAGCCCGGTTTCTGGCTTATGGATATGGAGGGTGCATAATATTCATAGACGAGATAGATGCCATAGGACGGTCCAGAACATTCAGTTTTATGGGCGGCCAGGAAACTAACAGCACTTTAAACCAGGTGCTTGCCGAGATGGACGGACTTAAAGGGAAAGACGATAACATTGTGGTCATCGGCGCCAGCAACGCGCATGAACAGCATCTTGACCAGGCTCTTCTCAGGCCCGGCAGATTCGACAGAAAGCTAATGGTAACCGCTCCTTCACAGGAAGACAGGGAAAAGCTGTTCAGTTTCTATTTGAGTAAGGTCAAGGCGGTGCCTGATCTCGACCTTGGAAGGCTTGCAAGAAGGGCCGTGGGGAAAACACCGGCAGACATAGCAAATATCGTCAAAGAATCGGCGCTTATCGCAACACGGCACAGAAAACCGCTCATAGACCTCAAGGAAATAAGCGAAGCCTTTGAGAGGGTGGATCTCGGAATAAAGTACAGGCTTACCGTCACACCCAAGGAAAAGGAGATGACTGCCTATCATGAATCCGGGCATTTGATCACTACATTTCTCAATGCCCCCTCGAAGACGGTGTTCAAGGCGAGCATAATACCCCGAAGGGGAACCTTAGGAGTGGTTTGGTCTCCCGAAAGAGAGGAGCTGCATTCTAAAAGCCGTGAACAGCTTATGTCGGAGATAATGATATGTCTTGGGGGGTACGCGGCGGAAAAGCTGAAGTTTGGGACGACTTCCACGGGAGTGGGAGGAGGAGCCAACAGCGACTTCGCGAAAGCCACCCGAATAGCTCATGCCATGGCATGGATGTTTGGAATGGGGTCGACGGGATATCTGGGAGATTTCACGGCCATACCGAAAGAAGAGCTTGCCGAGGAAATAAAGCTGGCTCTCAATAAGGACGCCAATGAGATAATGGTCGCGTGTACCAGGGTGGTAGAAACTTCGCTCAAAGACAACAGCGAGATACTTGACCGCTTCGCCAAAGAGCTGTTGAAGCGTGAAGAATTGGAATACGACGAGATAATCGCGATATTCAAAGAGTTCGGAATAGAGGAATCTGCTTAATAAGCGGAGGCGGTCTGGGAAAAAGGAAGAGGGGATTATGGGGATGTTTAAAAAGACGATGGTAGCTGCCGGAATAGCGCTTTCAATGTGTGTGGCCGGTTTTTTCGCGCTTTCTTGCGCGCCCACATACCCGAAAGAAAGCCTGCCGGAAGCCGTAAAAACCGTGTGCAAGGACGAGTACGGGATGGAGGTGGATGTTGTAGTCGAAGGAGGCACCATGGGAATATACCATTCCATGGAAGGGCTGCTAGACGAGAATATGGGTATCGGCACGGACGCATGGGATGCCATAAGCAGTCTCATTCTTATCGCTTCACGTGTGGTTTTGAGCACAGACGCGGACATAAATTTTTATTGTGTGATAACCCAGGATGTCCGGATGCCCGAACTGCAGGTCGTTATCATCAAATATGTTAATGATGTCAAACTCGGGATGTATCGGAACATATCGAGGAACGAAGCTTTTAAGCGGACCTTGTTCAGTATAAACCTCACTCCGCAGGCCAGAAAGGAAAGGTCGGTCGAGCATATATTCAGTAAGATCGGCGTAGGGGAAGACGTCCGGGAAAAAGTGCTTGATGAATTTTTTAGAAGCGCCCCTACAAGGTTGAACGACATAGGGTACTGGAGAGGGCAGTTCTATCTTAAAGATGTTACCATGCCTGAATTCCTGGCTTCTCAGATCGCGAACAGGATAAAAATAGATTTCAAATCGGAAAAGCCGTATATGGACGAGTTCTTGTACAGGTCTGCGGAAGGGATGTACAGCAAGGGAGATGACGGCAGATATTTCCTGATAAATTTTAATATTGAAGGGGTAGAGGCCGGGAAGGAGCTCGAAAAAGTAAGGACGCAGAAACTGCTCGAGATAATCAACGAGGTGCTTTACGGCTACAAGTACGATGATTTCCATTTTGTGATAATGAACGATCAGTTGGAAAATGTTGTTTTACGCGTCGATCAGAAGGACGTGTACGGGTACGATCCGCGCAAGACCTCTTTGGACAGCATCGTGAGGGCTGTGCAAGGATACGGGGGAATGTAATTTCAGTTGATCGGAACGGCAAGTCGCGAGGAGAACTAAACATGGAAAGTACGGAAGTAAAGAAAGGGTCTACCAGGGACGGGTTCGGCAAAGCGTTGCTGGAGCTCGGCGACGAGAACAAGGACGTGGTGGCATTGTCGGCGGATCTTACGGAATCGGTAAGGGTACATTGGTTTCGGGATAAATACCCGGACAGGTTTGTGAGCCATGGCGTGGCCGAGCAGGACATGATAAGCGCGGCGGCAGGCCTTGCATTAACGGGAAAAATACCTTTTGCCTGTACTTTCGGGGCGTTCGCTTCAGGAAGGGCCTGGGACCAGGTAAGGGTTTCGGTGGCATATATGAACCTGAATGTTAATATCGCCGGCAGCCACGGAGGCATCTCCGTAGGAGAGGACGGAGCGACACATCAGGCCATAGAGGAAATAGCGCTTATGCGAATAATGCCTAATATGACGGTGGTAGTTCCTGCCGATGCTCGGGAAGCTTTTCTTGCCACGAAACAGGCCGTGAATATTCCCGGGCCCGTGTATTTACGTCTCGGAAGAGCCAGCGGCCCCATTTTGGGCGATGGTGAGGGGTTCAAAATAGGCAAAGCGGACATAAAGAAAAAAGGGCAGGATATAACAATAATAGCCTGCGGCCATCTGGTGGATACCGCGCTTGAGGCTTCCCGTGCACTGGAAAGTAAAGGGATAAGCGCGGGAGTTATAAATTTGCATACGCCCAAGCCCATAGATAAAGAAGCGATAATTTCCGCGGCAAAAGAAACAGGAGCGGTCCTTACGGTGGAAGAGCACACGATATACGGCGGGATGGGCAGCGCCGTAGCGGAAGTGCTTGTGCAGGAGTGTCCGGTGCCCATGCGAATAATGGGCATCGCCGATAAATTCGGAGTGAGCGGGACTCCGGCGCAGCTTTATGAATATTTCTGCCTCAGTAAAGACTGTGTTGTAAAAGAAGCCGAGGCATTACTGCGGAGAAAAAGACCATAACGCTAAGAAAGGCAACAAGGGTCACGCATCATGGAAATAATGGCGCCCGCGAAGCTCAACCTCTATTTGAAGGTTTTCCGGAAAAGACAGGATGGTTATCATGAACTGGGCACTCTTTTCGAAAGGGTTTCCGTTTTTGACAGGATATCGCTGGAAATTTCAGCTTCGGCGACAAAAATAGAGGCCAAAGGAGAGGATATCCCGACAGATGAGAACAGCCTGCTTTATAAGACAGTCACTGCTTTTAAGCTCGCTTCAGGGAAAAGTTTCGATTACAAGGTAGATGTAGAAAAAAATATTCCCGTAGCTGCCGGAATGGGAGGGGGATCCAGCGACGCGGCAGCTCTTTTGTCGGGAATGAATGTTCTTGCCGGAACTCCTATGGACGATAGAATGCTGGAGGAAGTCGGATCAAAGCTTGGCGCGGACGTTCCCTTTTTTCTGAAAAATACGAGTTTTGCCCTGGGATCCGGCCGGGGAGACGTTATAAAAAAAATAAATACATCCCTGAAATTAGGCCATATAATAGTGAATCCCCCTGTGAGGTCTGAAACAAAAGACGTATATAGGAAGCTTTCCGGTTTCAACTTGACAAAGGATAATGCTTGGGCTACAATGTTGACCTTATTTTTAGAGAAAAACGACTATAACGGCCTTTCGGAATATTTACATAACGATTTACAACAGATAGTATTACGAGATTTTCCGGAACTGCGAGATGTGATCTTTTTTTTACGGGGATCGGGGGCGCGATCGGCGATGATGACCGGAAGCGGACCCACGGTTTTCGGAGTATTCGATATGGATTACTTGCCCGAAGCGGCAGAAAAGGCAAGAGCTCGTTTTTCCCGGGAAGAAGGCTGGCGCGTGTACGAAGCGCTTACGGCTTAGCCGGCGCATAAGATGGCTTCCGCCCGGCATGAGGCGGCAGGCAGACGAAAAGGAGAAATTAGATGAAGATCACGGAAGTCAGGATATTCTCTTCGGAAAGCAGAGACGGGAAACTAAAGGCTTTTGCTACGATGACCTTCGACGATTGGTTTGTGGTACGCAATGTAAAGATAATACAGGGAACGAACGGCCTTTTCGTGGCGATGCCGTCGCGAAAGGTCATGGACACCTGTCCTAAATGCGGATTCAAGAATGCACGGGGAAGTAAATACTGCAACCAATGCGGAAAAGAGCAGGCGAGAAAGGATTTCGCCCAGGAAGATGATACCGGGGAGAAACAGGCGGGGCATATGGACATAGCTCATCCGGTCACTCCGGAATGCAGGACATACATACAGCAACAGATACTTGACGCGTACGAAAAGGAGCGGGAGGCCAGGAAGGGAAACCGTGAGCAGGCACCGGAACAAGAGAAGTGTGAACCGACTCCCGAAAAAAGGCCGGAAGAAGGCCCCATAGATACGAACGGAGCGCCGCGGGAAGGCCTGGTGCTGGACCGGGAACAGGATATAGAGCTTTAGTGAGTTGGCGGGTAGTGTAATGGTAGCACCGCAGCTTTTGGAGCTGCTTGTCAAGGTTCGAATCCTTGCCCGCCAGCCATAAGTGTGGGGTAGCGTGACAGAGGGAACGTCCGCTTCGGCCCCGGAAGGAAGGTATGGAAAATATAACAGCGGTAATACTAGCGGCGGGAATGGGCACCAGGATGCGCTCGGAGATACCTAAAGTACTCCATAGGGTGGGGTCCAAGACCATGCTTGAGCGGATAATGACAAATCTGCAACGTGCCGGAGTTGACGATATTCTGGCGGTTATAGGATACAAAGCGGAAAGAATAGAAAGCCTTTTTCGTGAAAAGCTGTGTTTTGTGAGACAGCCCGAGCTTTTAGGCAGCGGTGACGCTCTTGCCCATGCGGTTGATTTTATGACCCGGAGGGAAAACACAGTACTTGTAACATGCGGCGACACGCCTCTTATTTCTCCGGCGACATACAGAAAAATAGTAAAGGCGCATAAGAAGGATGTCTCATGTGTTCTCCTGACGGCCAGGGTGGATGATCCGGCATCTTTCGGCAGGATAATAAGAGATAAAGACGGCAGTATTTTGCGCATAGTCGAGGAAAAAGACCTCACCTCTCAGGAGAAAAAAATAAACGAAATAAATGTCGGCACCTATTGTTTTCACAAAAGCGAACTTAGCAGATACATACGAGAAATAGAGATGAATGAGAAGAAAAAAGAGTTCTACCTGACCGACATAGTGGATATTCTCCGGAAAAAGGGCAAAAAGATCCTGTCCGTGACCTGTGAGAACGGGGAGCATACGGGGGTCAATTCCCGTAAAGATCTGGCTGTTGTGACATCCATGGTTTATCGCCGTAAAGCCGAAGAGCTTATGGAACGCGGGGTGACAATTGTCGATCCGGATACGGTGTATATAGACGATTCGGCCGAAGTCGGCAGAGATACCGTTATCTTTCCGAATACGGTGATCGAAGGGGATGTCAGGGTGGGGAAATTCTGCAAGATAGGGCCTTTCGCTAGGCTGCGTCCGGGAACCAGGCTCAAAAATAACGTGGAGATAGGTAATTTTGTGGAGATATGCCGTTCGGAACTGGGAAAGAATACAATGGTCAAGCACCATACATATCTCGGGGATGCCATTCTCGGGCAGGATGTCAATGTCGGCGCGGGAACCATCACAGCTAACTACGACGGAAAAAACAAACACCGGACGGTGATCGGGGACGGGGCCTTCCTCGGTGTGGGATCTGTACTGATAGCGCCTGTAAGAATAGGGCCGAGGGCTGTAGTCGGAGCCGGAAGCGTCGTAACAAGAGGCCGAAATGTTAAGACAGGCCAGGTGGTTGCAGGTGTTCCGGCAAGAGAAATAACAAAAAAAAGGAAGACGACATGAACAAATTAACTATTTTTTCAGGCAATGCCAACCCTGCTTTGGCCGATGATATATGCGCTTACCTTGGATTAGAAACAGGGGGATGTGAAGTAACGCGGTTTAAGGACGGAGAAACCAAAGTAAAAATACCTCATAACATAAGGGGAAAAGACGTTTTTGTAGTTCAGTCCACATGTTGTCCTGCCAATGAGCATCTGATGGAACTTCTTATCGTGATGGACGCGGTAAAAAGAGCTTCCGCGAAAAGGATAACGGCGGTCCTGCCTTATTTCGGATACGCCAGACAGGACCGCAAAGACCAGCCCAGGGTGCCTATAACGGCGAAATTGGTGGCAAACCTGCTCGCGAGAGCAGGCGCTAACAGGGTGATAACCATAGATCTTCACGCGGGGCAATTGCAGGGGTTTTTTGATATCCCGGTCGACCACCTTTACGCCGTGAGGGTTTTTCACGAATATTTCAAAGGAAAAGGCCTGGAGAACATAACCGTGGTTTCTCCGGATGTCGGAGGCATAAAGATGGCCAGGGCCTACGCGAAGAGGATGGGCGCGGGACTCGCGATAGTCGACAAAAGGCGCATAGATGACGAAAGCGCGGAAGCAATGCATGTGATGGGAGAAGTTAAGGGCAAGAATGTGATAATAGTGGACGATATAGTGGCCACCGCGGGCAGTTTGGTAGAGGCGGTCAACGCGCTCAAGAAAAAAGGCGCCAAAGAAGTTTACGCGGCGATAACACACCCTGTGCTGTGCGGACCTGCCATAGAACGCCTGGCAATTCCGGATCTGAAGGAGCTTGTGGTAACTGACACTATCCCGGCTTCTCCCGAGAGATCGTTGGAAAAAATAAAGAGGCTTTCCGTGGCGCCGCTTCTGGGAGAGGCCATAAGGAGAATACATAACGAGGAGTCTATCAGCGCCCTGTTCGAGTGAAGGCCGGAACTTGACGGCCCAAGGGCAACTAAAAAAGGAGAGGTGGAGAGAAAATGGAAAAGATAAATCTTGAAGCGCTTGTGCGAAAAGAAACAGGGAAGAGCGCGGCTAAGCATGTGAGGCAGAATGATATGGTCCCCGCGATAGTGTACAAAGACGGAGAATCGGGGAGCAGCGTCAAGGTGGGGCGTAAGGAGCTTTTGAAAGCTCTGCACACGGAAGCGGGTCTTAACGCTATAATCACCCTTGAGATAGCGGACGGGGACGCGGTAGATACCAGGACGGTCATAGTCAAGGAAACGCAGATCGACCCGTTGACGGATATGGTACTGCACGTGGATTTTCATGAAATTTCTCTTGAAGAAAAGATAAACGTAAATATACCGGTAACAGTGAAAGGGGAAGCGGTAGGCGTTACGGAAGAGGACGGAGTGTTCGCGCAGGCCCTTTGGGAGATAGAGGTAGAATGTCTTCCTACGGATATCCCGGAGAAGATCGAGGTAAATGTGGAAGCGTTAAGAATAGGAGACGCGATACATGTAAAAGACCTGTCTGTGCCCGAGGGGGTAGTGATACTGGAAGATGAAGATCAGGTCGTTGTTTCGGTTCATGTTCCCGAAGCGGAGGAGACGGAAGAGCCGTTAGAAGAGGGCGCGGCGGAACCGGAGTTGATCAAGAAAGGTAAAGAAGAAGAAGAAGAAGGCGAAGAGGGGGGATCCGAAAAGGAATAAGAACAAACCGCAAGGCGAGGAGGCCGGAAAACCCCACATCAAAAGATGAAGATAATAGCTGGATTAGGTAACCCCGGGAGAGAATATGAGCAAACCAGGCATAATGCCGGGTTCATCGTCTTACGGGCAATAGCGGATAAACACGGGATAGAGATCAAAAAGAAAGCGTTCGGGGGAGTTTATGGTTTCGGCAAGGCGCTTGGCAGGGAGCTTGCCCTTTTCGAGCCGCAAACCTATATGAATTTATCCGGAGAAGCGGTAAACGCGATATGTTCCGGACGGCTTGAGGATAGAAAGGACCTCTTGGTAATAAGCGATGATGTGGCTCTGCCTTTCGGCAGTTTGCGGATAAGAAAACAGGGGTCGAGCGGAGGACATAACGGCTTGAGGTCCATTATACAGTTTCTGGGAGATGATTTTGCCCGGTTGAGGGTAGGAGTGGGCAAAGAGAGCCCTGTAGCGGACATGAAGGATTATGTTCTCTCAAGGTTCACAGAGGAAGAGAGGGAACAGCTTACAGGGGTGGTGGCAAGAGCGGTGGAATGCGCGGAAGAGTGGATGGTCGCGGGTATAAACAAGGCGATGGCAGGGTATAATCAAGGCAAGCCCCGGCGGGAAAGCCCCGTCTAAGTAGTTTTAATTGTCTTGCGTGCTTATTTAATGTGTGTTATCATTTACAAACAATTAAGAGGAAACTATGGAAAATGTTAAGAAATACTCGGGTTTATTCATAATAATCCCGGAAAAATTGGACTCGTTCGATGAGGTTAAAACGGGGATAGGATCCGTTATAGGCGAGAAGTCCGGAACGGTCGTCAGCGATACGCTGATAGGCAAGAGATCCCTCGCGTATCCTATAAAGAAACGCAAGGAAGCGGTGTATTACGAGGTTACTTTTACCGCGGTGCCTACGGATGTTCCTCGAATGATGAGACAATTCAGGATCAATACCGATATTCTCAGAACACTGGTAGACGTTAAAGCCTGACATGTTGCCAGTTGTCTCAATGTAAACCGGGGTCCGGGTGTTTCAACCCGGAGGAAACGGGAGGAAGTAAAATGGCGGCAAGTTTGAATAAAGTATTTTTGATGGGTAATCTTACCAGAGATCCCGAACTGAGGTATATTCCAAGCGGGACGGCAGTGGCAAATTTTTCCTTGGCCATAAACAGGGCGTACAAAGACGCTGGCGGAGAGAAAAAAGAAGAAGTTTCTTATGTCCGTGTCGTGGTTTGGGGGAAAATGGCGGAGGTCTGCGGCGAGTACCTGACCAAGGGGAGGCCCGTGCTGGTTGAGGGCCGGCTCAAGTCGAGGAGTTGGGAAGCTCAGGACGGGCAAAAAAGAAGCGCGCTGGACGTGGTAGCGACTAGCGTGCAATTCATAGGGGCGAAAGGCGACAGGCCCCAAGCCGGTGAGTCACGGGGTTCATCGAGTAATTCGCAAAGCGACTCCGGGCCGGGGGTCGAGTCTATAGATCTCGATGATCCGATGGCCTCGGGAGAAGAGGTTCCGTTCTAGAAAAAAGCGGGAGGAGAGAACAGTATATGGCAAAGAAAAAAGAAGAGAAAAAACCGCGCAAGGTATTCAAGAAAAAGCCTTGCAGGCTTTGTAGGAACAAGGTGGAATCCATAGACTACAGGGATGCGGAGTACGTAAGTCATTTCATAACGGATAGAGGCAAGATAAACTCATCCAGGCTTTCAGGCAACTGCGCTAAACATCAGAGGATGGTAGCGAACGCGGTTAAGAAAGCGAGATTGGCCGCCATAATACCGTTCGTAAGGATAACCGAAGGCCTGCAGCGAAAGAGAAGGAGACCTCAATGAAAGTTATCCTGATAAAGGACGTGAACAAACTGGGAAAGATAGGCGATGAACTGTCTGTTAAGGACGGATACGCGAGAAATTACCTTATTCCCAGAAAAGAGGCGATCGAATCAACTCCGGGAGCGCTGAAGGTGCTTGAGCAGAAAAAAGGCCAGGCGGCCAGGAAAGCTAAGAAGCACAGGGAAGAATGCGAGCTTATCGCCGCGAAAATAACGGCCACAAGCTGTACTATATCCATGGAAGCCGGGGAAGAAGACAAACTGTTCGGAGCCGTGACAACGGAAATGATATCCGATGTGCTGGCATCGGAGGGCGTGGAGATCGATAAAAGAAAAATAATCCTGGAAGAACCGATAAAAGCGGTCGGGCTGTATACTGTAGAGATAAGGTTGCATCCCGAGGTGAAAGCCGAAGCCAAGATCTGGGTTATAAAGAAGTAACACCCCTGTCGGGAATTTAAAATGATCCCAAAGACGCTTATTGAGAAAATGCCGCCGCAGAACCTTGAAGCGGAGACCGCGGTCCTGGGGTCCATGCTTTTGGACAGGGAGTCGATAGCTGTCGCACTGGATCATCTCGATGAAAATTCTTTCTACACCGAAGGGAATAGAAAGTTGTTCCGGGCAACGCTTAAACTTTACGATGAGGGCAAGGCGGTAGATATAGTTACCCTTACGGAAGAGCTTAAGAAGAATAATTTGCTGGACGGTGTCGGCGGCCCCATGCGGGTTTCAGAAATAGCCGGCAGCGTTCCTACAGCGGCTAATGTCGAACATTACGCCAGAATAGTCAAAGAAAAGGCCCTTCTAAGGAACCTGATAAGCACAGCCACAAAAATAGCATCTGAAAGTTATGATTCCGGGGCGGAAGTCGGAGAGCTTCTTGATCGAGCGGAGAAGCTTATTTTCGAGATAACCTCCGGCCATAGAAGCGGTGATCGAGTATGTGAGATGAAAGATGTCGTCAAGGAAAGCATAGAGACGATCGACCGGCTTTACCAGCGCAAAGAAAATGTCACCGGGATCCCCACCGGGTTCCACGACATGGATATCAAAACGGCAGGGCTGCAGAGATCGGATCTTGTTGTTCTCGCGGGCCGTCCATCTATGGGCAAAAGCGCTCTGGCGATCTCCATGATGGAACACGCGGCTGTTGTCGAAAAAGTCCCCTGCGCCTATTTTAGCCTTGAAATGTCCAAAGACCAGCTGGCGCAAAGAATGTTATGTTCGATAGCGGGGGTGGACGCTCATAAAGTGAGGACCGGGTTTTTCTCACAGACCGATTGGCCGAAGCTTATAGCGGCAGCGGGGAAACTGTCGGAATCGCCGATATTCATAGATGATACGCCCGGTATATCCGCTCTCGAGTTAAGGGCGAAAGCGAGGCGCCTTAAATCAAAACATGACATACAGCTTGTTGTTATCGACTATTTACAGCTTATGAGAGGAGCCTCCAGAAGCGAGAATAGACAGCAGGAGATTTCGGAAATATCGCGTTCGATGAAGGCTCTCGCAAGAGAACTTGACGTTCCCGTTATTGCCATAAGCCAGCTTTCCAGAGCCGTGGAACAGAGGTCTGACCACCGTCCCATGCTTTCTGATCTGAGGGAATCAGGCGCGATAGAACAGGATGCGGATGTGGTCATGCTCATCATGAGGGAGGAATATTATACTCCGACCGAGGAGAATAAGGGAATAGCGGAGGTAAATATCGCCAAACAAAGACATGGCCCGATAGGAACGGTAAAACTGATGTTCTTGCCGGAATATACCAGGTTCACCAATCTCTCCCGGCACGAGGAGGAAGGATTTTGATGAAAATCAGCCGCTTAGGCATGCTGCTATTGACACTTTCTGTTTTTTATTTTTCGACGGGGTCTGGGGCACAGGAAGAGGCTTCCGGATCGAAAAAGATCATCGACATACAGATCCGAGGGAACGAGGCGATAAGCACGGCCACGATAATTAACCGGCTTAAGATCAAGCCGGGAGATGAGGTACAGCAGACGGCTCTTAATAACGAAATAAAGCGTTTGTATTCTACCGGGTATTTCGCGGATGTTTTTGTAAAGATCGAGGACATGCCGGAAGGGTCGATAGTCGTGATCTCTGTTGTGGAGAAACCCGTCATAAGGAGAATTGAATTCAGGGGAAACTCCAGGATAAAGACACAGCGCCTTGAGAGAAGGCTCAAAGTAAAAGAAGGCGATATTCTCGATTTCAGCGCAGTCGCTAAAGATGTTAACGCTATCAGGGATGCTTACATTGAACAGGGATATAGCGGAGTGGATGTCGATTACAAAGTGGAACAGGACCCCGATACCGGAGCAGGCGTTCTGGTCTTTGACATAAGAGAGGGCATGGCCAGGAAAATAAAGAGCATAACGTTCGAAGGAAACGCTAATTTTCCGGCGCAGGAACTCGAAAAGTTCATGTCAACAAAAACCGCGTGGTGGTGGATAAGAAAAGGCGCTTTTGACGATGTGAAATTCCAGGCCGATATCGCGAGAATAAGGAACTTCTACAGGAGCAAAGGTTTTCTGGACGCGAGGGTTACCAGCCGGTTCGAGTATTCGGACGACGGCAACGATATGCACATAACGGTAATAGTGGATGAAGGCAAGGGATATCTTCTTGGAGAGCTTTCCATAAAAGGGGAACTGGCTTTTCCCGAAGACGAGGTGTTTTTCAAGACCAAGATGCGGCCCGGGGATCCATTTGACACAGGAAAGGTCAGAGAAGACGTGGAAAGCGTAAGAACATTGTACTACGATAAAGGGTATATGAACGCGGAGATCGACCTTTCACAGAAGTATAATGCCGTAACGGACAGAATGGACCTGCTTTACACAATAAACGCGCATAACGTGGTTTATGTCGGTATGGTGAACGTTATGGGGAATATCACCACCAGGGATAAGGTCATAAGGCGTGAAATGAGGCTGTACCCGGGGGAAAGATATGATGGGGAAAAACTCAAAAAAAGCAAAGAGAGGATATATAACCTGGGATATTTTGAGGACGTGTATTTCGACACGGTGCCTACTTCCCGCAAGGACGTGATGGACCTGAATGTGTCCGTCAAGGAAACCAAAACAGGGGAATTCTCCCTGGGTGGAGGATATAGCTCGGTAGATGCTTTCATAGGATTCGTGCAGCTCAGGCAGAGGAACTTTGATGTCCTTAATTTTCCTATGTTTACCGGAGGGGGGCAAGACCTTGTTATCAGGGCGGAATTAGGCAGTCACAGGACAAATTACTTTGTAAGCTGGACAGATCCGTGGATATTCGACCTTCCCTATCTGTTCGGGTTCGATTTCTACCGCACGGAACAAGAACGTTCGGGAGATACAGGTTATGGATATGATGAAATGCGCACAGGCGGCACCCTGAGGTTGGGAAAAGAGATAACCGACGAGCTTAATACCGGCCTTGTGTATAATCTGGAAGAGGTAAAAATATCTAACATAGCGGATGATGCTACAGATGCTCTGCGAAGGGAAGTCGGAACTAATTTTATAAGCCGGATCACATGGAATGTGAAATATGACGTAAGGGATAACAGGTTTTCTCCCACCAAAGGATTCGTAGTCGGAACATCAATGGAAAATGCCGGAGGGTTTATAGGCGGAGACAAAGACTTTTATAAATTTTTCGGGTATGGCAGTTTTTACCATAGTATTATCGAGAACGTTGTACTCGAGCTTAAGGGATCCGGAGGGATAGTGCAAAATTACGGAAAATCCGAAGATGTGCCTATCTACGAAAGGTATTTCGCCGGCGGAGCCAGGACTATACGCGGGTATAAGGAGAGAGGAGTTGGGCCGAGGGACAGAGGAACTAATACCGCCATAGGCGGAGAGGCCATGCTCATAGGGAACGCTGAGGTTACTTTTCCTGTGTTTAAAAACCTGGTGAAAGGCGCAGTATTTTTTGATATAGGGAACGTATGGGAAGAAGCGGACCTGAAGAGTATATCAGGGGCCAAAGACGACGCCGGGTTCAAGTCCGGAGCGGGGATAGGAGTGAGGGTCAAAACTCCCATAGGACCCGTAAAGCTTGATTGGGGATACCCGCTTAGCGATAATTACGAGGACAAAAAAGAAGGGGAGTTCTATTTCAGCGTCACACACGGGTTTTAAGAAAACAACCATAGAAACGACGTGATGACGGGGAACTGATCAAAGAAAAAAGGAGAAAAAGACATGAAGAGGACAGCAGGGTTAATAATTTGCGCGATAGCGATCTTGTGCGCTGGCCCAATGCGGGCAGGAGCGGAAGGGCCTGGGGACCTTAAAGTAGGATATGTTGATCTTCGCCGGGCTTTCTTTGAATATGAGAAAGCCAAGGAACTCGACAACGAGCTCAACGAATTCGCCGAGGCCACCCAGGTCAAGAGGGATGCCATGGTACAGAATATTACAAAACTCAGGGATGAGGCCGAGCTGTTGAGCGAGGGAGCGCGGCAGAAAAAACAAACAGAAATGGAGGAAAGTATCCAAGAGCTGCAGCAGTTCGACAGGGAAAGCCGCCAGATACTCATGGAAAGAAAAGACGATCTTTTCAGGGAAGTGATAGAAGACATACAAAAAGTGGTTTTAGATAAGGGAACCGCGGGAGGGTACGACTACATCCTGGATTCAAGGAATATAATGTACGCGGCGGAGAAGTACGATCTTACGCAGGAAGTGGTTTCCGAGCTCAACAAGAAATGATATTTCAGAGCTGCCGAACACGGGCAGTGTTTTCGAAAAAGGACTTTAAAAGCCGGCAGGAATGAGGGCAAAGCAGAGTACGATAAAATGCGGGGTTGTGTTTTCCGGGAAGGGGCTTCAGACAGGGAAGAAAACAGAAATGTTGTGCCTGCCCTCTTCTCCTGGAACGGGGATAAGTTTTAGAAGGACCGACATCGATCTTTGCCCGGAAATGAAACTTTCCGACGCGCTGTTTACGGCGGATGGAACGAGACGGACGGAAATAGAGCTTTCCGGAGTTAAACTACAGACAATGGAACACTTCATGAGCGCTTTATGGGCTCTCGGGGTGGATAATTTAAAGGTAGAGGTCAAAGGCCCGGAGCTGCCGGCCATGGATGGAAGCGCCTTAGTGTTTTTTTCGAGGCTGAAGGAAACAGGCATAGAGGAGCAGCCATTCCCCCGCAGGTACATAAGAGTAACCGAGCCTATATGCGTGGAAGACGGAGAAAAGCGGATAACGGTGTTTCCATCGGAGAAGTTTTCGGTTTCATACACGATCGACTATCCTTTGGAATGCATTAAAAAAGAGACCTTTCGCGTAGACCTTGACGGCGAGACCTTTGAAAGAGAGATAGCTAAGGCCAGGACGTTCTGCATGAAAAGGGAAGCATTTCTTTTGGTGCTTAGCGGCATGGGCAGAGGGGCAACGTTTGAGAACACCCTTGTTCTGGGCAACAAGGGCCCAATGAGGACGGTTTTCCGTTTTCCAAATGAACCGCTCCGGCACAAAGTGCTGGATCTGGTGGGGGATCTTTACATGTTGGGAATGCCGGTTCTTGGGGAGTTTAACTGTGAAAGATCGGGCCATGCTCTTAACTCAAGGGTATTACGGATAATATACAATAAATATGTTCGCGGAGGACAATAATACAAAAAGCGGCAATATGCCATTAAAACGGAGGGTAACGGAAATGGTCGACAGGACAATAAACATAAAAGAAATTATGACCCGCATACCACACAGATACCCTTTTCTGCTGGTAGACAGGGTGCTTGATTACGAGCCGGGAAAATGGATAAAAGCCCTTAAGAACGTTACAATAAACGAGCCTTTTTTTCAGGGGCATTTTCCGGGTGAACCGATCATGCCGGGAGTGCTTCAGATAGAGGCTCTGGCCCAGGCCGGAGGGATCCTCGCGCTGCTTGATGAGAAGGTCAAGGATATGCTGGCGTATTTCATGACGGTTAATAACGCTAAGTTCCGCAAGCCTGTTGTACCCGGCGACCAGCTTATATTCGATGTCAGGGTCTTGAAAGTTGTCAGGAGCAGTATCGTTCAGTGTCATGGTGAAGCTACCGTGGAAGGGGCCAAGGTCTGTGAAGCCGACCTCATGTTCACATTGGTGGGCCGGGAAAAATAAAATGGCTAAGATCGGTCTTGTCGCAGGATCAGGGTCTCTTCCTCTGGAATTCGCGGTGTCTGTGAAAGCGAAGGGAGACAAATTAGTGGTCTTCGCTCTTGAGGGCGTGGCTGATGATAGGCTGGGAA
>CAYMBK010000051.1:0-2711 GCA_964388645.1 uncultured Planctomycetia bacterium
GCTTTTTCCCGGGCGACCTGGGACAATTCCTCGGGTGTAGCGGCAGCTGTACTGAGCTGTTCTATGCGTGCCTGCTTGAAAACTTCCAGCCTGTCTATTTCATTCTGTATTTTTGTCGCGGAAGGATGAGCCGGCATATAACCCTGCGCCAGCATTGCTGACAAATCAAGTTTCTTCTTGGCTATGGCGCTGTTGGCTTGTCTTATGGTTGAATCTTCTTTGATAAGTTTTTCAAGAGGGTCTTCGATCACAGGCCTTAGATCGCCGCTTTCAAGACGTCTTTCAAGCTGGGTTTTCCTGCGCTGCGCCGCGATAAGATTGAGGTTAAGCTCGGAAAGAATGCTCTCATACTGCATACCTTTCTGCATCGCCAGGTCTATCTCCCCCTGCACTTGTTTTTCCCCAGTTATGCGGCTTAGCAGTCTTCTTTCCTGGGGCCCCATTCCCGAAGCTTTTTCCTGTATTTCATCCTGGATGGCAATGATAGCGAGGTCCAGCTCTTTTATCCTGTTCCTGTAAAACTCGTACTGGCCTTTCAAAATAGCCAGCCCGGATTCCAGTTCGCTCCTGTTCGCCTGCCTGTTCACTCTCTTTATGCTGTCTATGGTCGCCCGCACCACTTTATAGCCGGTCTCGGGATAAGGGCTGGTGAAGGATACGTTAAAAAGTCGGCTGCCGCGTCCTCGCTGGCTTATCTTTACTCCATTCCTGCCCCTGAGCATATTTACACGGTTTTGAAATACCGTAGGATCCGCGTCTTCATCTAGATCCGGCCATATGTCCTTTACAAGCGCCCTGACATTTTCTCCTACAAAGAGGCTTTCAAGCAAACCTCCGCTTCTTTCAAGCATACGATCGTCAAGAACGCTCGACCCTTCCACCCCGAACGATATGACAGCTGAAACCCTGTAATCAAAAGTCGTATGAGAAAGAACAGCGAACGTCACGCTTGTTATGACCACGAAAGGTATTACAACAAGCCACGGCCTTCTAAAAATAAAGCTTATCGAATCCAGTGACAGTATTTCTTTTTCGTCTTTCATATTATATTCTCATGTCCGTTCCCGGATATTAGGCTGTCCAATTTCACTAAAGTGTACCATTTACATTCTCAAATTGCAATATCACAGTGCCTGAAGTAGAACGGAACTCCGGCAAGAAATTACAATATCCGGACAGATCACAAGTAAAAGCGGCCATGGTAATAGCCTCTCCCCGACATTCACCATCCCCAAGGCTGAAAAGCCGACGCGCCACATCTTAGAGAAGACACCTCTTTATCGCTCTAGCTAAAACACGATCTCCACGGGATATTTATGTTTTGAACGGATAAAAACGCGGCCCATATGGTCTCAGGCATTTTGTGGCTGAACGGCCGTATCCTTTTTGACAATTTGGTCTAAAGCGATGGTCAGCCCTACCATATGCCACGATAGGTCGATAAAAGTGGCATTAGCAAAGAAAGCTGAAACAAAAAACCCGACAAAAGCGACCTGCAGCATAGAAGCATATTCCCATATTTCCTCATTAAGATGCCCTAACCGCACCTTTCTTTTGATCTTGCCGAGCAGCCTGTATATGCTTGAGAAAATGAACACATAAACAATGAAGGCGGGAAGCCCCACCTCGGCTCCTACCTGAAGCAGTGAATTGTGTATCGATCTTCCGGGAGAAGACCTGCCTGTTCTCGGGTCGGGATAATCCCCCATTACCGCTTCCGAGTTGTAAAACCCGACCCCGAATACCGGATTGGCTAAGATCATTTCAAGGGCCGAGCCCCAGAGTGCCAGGCGGGATGCGGCGGACATATCAACATCTTCCGCCTCTAAGTCAATGTTCTTCATGGTCTGTAGTCTTTCCAGATACTGTTCGGGCAGGACGTAGTTGACAAAAAGAACGAGCATTATGATGCCCGCAAAACCGGCTAGTATTTTCTGTTTCGCTTTAAGGAACATAAAAACACCTATAGCGGCCATTCCCAGAAAACCGGCTCTCGAATATGTAAGGATAAGCGCCAGGATATCACCCGCCAGAATGAACCGCAAAACCATCTTCAGCCGTTTATCCTTCTCGGCATTACCCATGTAAAAAACCACCGGTATGATAGCGCACAACAGAATCGCCATGTAGTTTCGATCGCCTATGAGTCCCTCGAATCCTTTGGACGCGCCGCCAACCTCTCCGGCCAAAGTCCCTCTTATGCCAGACTGGGCCGCTATTAACCCGATGCATACTACTATCGCCCACGCGTAATGCCTGAATCTCTTCGCATCATCGACCAATAGCGTGATTATGAGCGTTATTAGTATGACCCTCGTGAAGTATTGGAATTGCCAGGTCGATGCCCTGGCCAGTCCCGCCGTGAATACGGAGATAAGACACAGCATCCAAAACACCACTATGGGAAGAATTTTAGCGTTATTCGCGAAGATCCTTTTTTTCTGTATTATGGTAGTTATCAAGAGAACAAGGCCCATGGCATAGGAAAGCTTGTTCAAAGGCAGCATGCCCCACGTCGCCTTTTCGGGGTATGTATATGACCAGAACGCATATCCCAAAAGCCCGTAGAAAGCATCCACAAAAGATCCCAGGATGGCAACGAACGTTACAATAAGTGTCGCCAGTACGCGCATGCCCATACGCACTCCTTTTGTACAAGCCGCAGAATGTGGCTCTCACCTGCCGGAGAGCCGGATAAAAATTTCATCTAA
>CAYMBK010000052.1:0-4218 GCA_964388645.1 uncultured Planctomycetia bacterium
GGGCTACTGGTTAAACGGGATAAGATAAAAAAGGAGAAATCAATGTCAGGTGAAGTTTGCGAAAAACACGACGATTGCATGAAAGACATACGAGAAGACCTTCACTCTCTCGACAAATCAGCCGCCGGGACCGAGGGCGTGGTAAAAGGGTTTATTCAAGCCACGCAGGACTATATCAATGCCAGCCGTGAGGATATTTACGGCAAGGGCGGACTTATGGACCGAGTGGGCAACTACGGGAACCAGCTTTTATTGCAGTGGGGACTTCTCGTTGTCGTGCTGGTCGCCGTCGTTACTAAAGCTATCAGGGGGTAGGTAGTTATGCAGGTAAACGCCGAAAAAATAGACAAAGCGTTACATCTTATTCCTGTGGTGATAAAACACCTGCAGGAAATAGAGTTTGAGCTTATGGCTTTACGTCAAACGATCTTAACGTCTATTGAGGACGATACAACAAAAAAGGGGGAATGAAGCATGAAACCTGTAATAGCAAACCTGATAACCGCAGGGATAGTATTCGCGTCAGCCGGGGTGGGAGCTCTCGGTGTGTGGGTGATAATCAACTGGATCCCGAACGTGACGATCCTTGTCGGGGCAGTTGCCGCCGGATATATCGCTTACACAAAAATAAAGGGGTAGAGGTCACACATGGGCGAAAGTTTCAGCGTCAGCAAATTCTTTGATTTTTCTCCGACGGCTTGGTACAAGGTTTTCGGGCTGGCTCTCAAGGTGTTTATATTCTGTCTGATCGTTCTCGGGGTCATCTGGGTGAAAAACTTTCTTTTCCCGCAGGCCCCGCAGAACGTTAACCAGCCGAATATCCACGTTGCCGAGGGCGGATCCCTGGCCTATACGGTACATCAGGGCAAGAAAGAAAGGCAATGGTGGATGCCGTCGCCCGGCTTGGGAGTTAGGGTCGGACAGAGAACAAACGAGGATAAACCTTTCGCAGAAGTTTTTGGGGAATTAAAGTGGGAGTTCTAATTTTTTATTTTGGGTAAAAACTTGACAAGCCTGCCATCATAGTGTAAGCTCTCATTAAGTTTCATCGTTCTTTCAAACAACTTCAAACAGGGGGATTTAAAGTTTAGCGTAGCCCCTATTTGAAAATACTTCAAACGGGGGTTTTTTATTTGTTGTAACACACAGCAAGGAGGGGCTCCCCAGCCTGAAGTGCCTCTTTTCGAAGAGGTTCCTTCGCTGTGTGTTTTTTGTTTCCGGGGAGGTGGTTTGTATGCGTTTACGTAGTTTATTTTTCGGGGTTCTGGCAACAGTTTTGTTCAACGTATCAAGTTTTTCTCAAGAGCCGTGTCCGGCGATAGATCTGCCAAGACATGAAATGTCAATCATAGCCGAGGTTGCTGACCAGTACAAGCTGGAAGGCGACGCTCGGCTTTTGCTTTATGTGATCCGTAAGGTCGAAAACGGCCGGGAAGGGTACGCCGAGTTTGGGGTACTACATCCGAAGGCTATCGGGAGAGGGTTTCGGGTACAGGCACAATGGGCCGCGGGGACGATATCTAAAAGGTACACAGGCGACTTGGCGGCTTTCGCAAATCGTTGGTGTCCGGTGGGCGCAGAGAACGATCCTACTGGCTTAAATAATCATTGGCTCGGGAACGCTCGGTTTTACATGAGCAAATGGAGGGCTGAAAGATGAGGACGAATATCGAGGTTCTAAAAGGCATGACGTATATGGAACGGCTGAAAGAGTTACAGATCCAGTATCTGGGGGCGTACAAGGCCCGGAAACGTGAAGAGGCCAGGGAGAAGGCGGAGAGGGTAAATAAGGCGTGAGGTTGCGCCACAAACAAAGGGAGGTCGGAGAATGGGCAGGGAATTGGAAATAGTAGAGGGCAGGAACATGACCGCGGCTGATGTCAGGTCGCAGGTGAACCTTATCCAAGGGGTCATGAAAAGCGTCATGAAAGAGGGGACGCATTACGGGGTGATCCCGGGGTGTGATAAACCCGCGCTGTATAAGCCGGGGGCGGAGGTTCTGGCTGTAACATTCCGGCTGGCGTTTGAGTTCGAGGAGCTCCCGGGGAGCGTGGAGAGCGATTCTTTTATCTGCTACAAGATCAACTGCAACTTGCGCCATATCCCTTCCGGGGCGAACTTTGGGAACGGTCGCGGGACCTGCAACAGTAAGGAAAAGAAGTATCGCACGCGGTCGGTCTATGCGAACAAGGCCACGGAGGAAGAGAAAGCGGTCGGAAGAAAGGAAACAAGGACGGGGCGGAACGGGAGTTTTGACGTCTACATAATCCCGCAGGATCCGTGGGATCTCCAAAACACCATTTATAAAATGGCCTGCAAGAGAGCCTCGACAGCGGCGATCCTGAACGCTACCGCGGCCTCGGACATCTTTGCGCAGGACATCGAGGATCTGCCGGAGGGGACTATCCTGGACGAGGGCAAGCCCGCCAGCAGGAAACCCCAAACGGAAAAGCCAAAGAAAGCCGCGGGCGACGACGAAACCCGCAAAAAGGCAATGGTCGAGGTCTTTGACGCGCAGAGGCAACGGATCGGGGATAAGAGGTATTACGAAATCCTCGGCAACGAAGGGTTCGAGAAGGCGGAGCAGTTATCCCTTAAAGACGGGGAACGGATCATCATGGTCCTTAAATCCATAAAGGTCACAGAGGGCCAATAATGACGAGCAAGTTAACCTTCCGGGAAGAAGATCATCAGTATTTTTGGGGCAAAGACGAGGTTCCTTCCGTGACGCAGATCCTTGCGGGCGCGGGGCTGGTTGACTTCTCCCATGTTAACGAGGAAACGCTAAAACAGGCGGCGGATTTCGGCACAAACGTTCATAACATGACAGCCCTGTATGATCGGGGCGAGCTGGACGTTTTCGGCTTAGATGCGCCGCTTGTGCCTTATTTAGAGGCGTGGAGGAAATTCCGGAAGATGTCCGTCCAGCTTTTGGAGGACGGCAGTTATAAGATCGCGGAGTACAGGGACAAGTCATATCGAACGGTGTTCCTTAGTTGTTTGAATGTGGTCAATTTCAAAAAAAGGGAGGGCAAGTAATGGAGGCGGTAAAGGAGAAAACGCAGGTTATTAAGGTGAAACCGATAGACACAAAGGTCGTTGACGAGTACGCGGTGGTAGCGTCCGGGTACGTCAAGACGGCGCAGGCCATCGAGGTCGTGGATCAGGTAGGGTACGAGCGCGCGGCGTCGCTCTTAAAGGTCGTCAAAAAAAAAATAAAAGCTCTGAAAGAGGAAAGGAAGAAGATCACAGGTCCGCTTGACCTTGCCAAAAAAGCGGTTCAGGCCTTGTTTAAGGCTCCGCAGGACGTTCTCGGGGAGCTGGAGGCTACCCTTAAAAGCAAGATGATCCGGTACGCTGACGAGCAGGAGCGTAAACGCCGGGAGGAGCAGGAGAAGCTCCAAAGGCAGGCCGAGGCCGAGAGGCGGAAAAAAGAGGAACAGGAAAGGGCATGGAGAGAGAAGGAAGAGGCCAGGCGAAAAGAGGCCGCCAAGCTCGAGGCCGCGGGGAAGGAAGAAGAGGCTCGGAAGGCTCGGGAGGCCGCTGACAAGGCCGCCGAAAAAGCGGACGAAAGGTCTTTTGAGGCCGATCAGGTCGTGGCTCCAATAGCGGCTCCAAAGGTGGATAAGGTCGCAGGGGTGTCTTATCGCGATGAGTGGTTTGCGGACGTGGTGGACTTTGCCTTGCTCCCGGACACGTACAAGCTCCCGGACACGGCGAAACTGAACAAAATGGCAAAGGCGACAAAAGGATCCGTGCCGATCCCCGGCGTGGTTTTCAAGTCAAAGAAAATAATGGCGAGCAGAGCATGACACATAAGGTCAAATTCAGCATTCAAGGACTACCCAGGACAAAAGGCAGTACGCGTTCATTCCTTCATCCAAAGACGGGTCGTCTTATTACGATGAACGACAATGAGTGCGAGAAGCCGTGGAGCTCCGCTGTTAGTTTATACGCGCAGTGTTACGCTCCAAAAGACGCGCCGTGGTCCGGGGCGGTCGAGCTGAATTTGGTGTTTCGCCTACCAAAACCGAAGTATCTACAAAACAAGCCAGAAGTATTTCACACAAAAAAGCCGGACAAAGACAAGCTGGAACGTTCCGTTATGGACGCTCTTACGGGCGTTTTCTATAAGGACGATTCGCAGGTGGTCGGGGGCCGGATCTGGAAAAAGTACGACGATAAACCGGGCGTGGATATTGAGATCATCAATCTTGA
>CAYMBK010000053.1:0-2992 GCA_964388645.1 uncultured Planctomycetia bacterium
TGTTATTTGTTTTTATCTTTTTCACGGCTCTTGAGAATATGCCTCCGGCGATAAGCCCGAACAAAAGCGCGCTTGATAGGATAGTTGCCCATCCCGGGATAATTTCCCCTGAATGGTGGATATGTCCCAAAATATTCTGCCTGGCGGAATATCCCCAGAAAAAATTAAGCGCTCCTCCCATAAGGATCGCGGATAGCGCTATGGAAAAAAGGTATATGACAAGAGTTTTTTTTCCCATGCTTTTCTCGACAACCGACATGGTAACTATGTTGGTAGCCGACCCCGCGAGCAGGAACACAAAAGCCGCCCCGGGCGAAAGGCCCTTTACCATCAGAGATGCCGCGATGGGGATAGAAGACGTGGCGCAAACGTACATGGGAAGGCCTATGAACAGCATGACCAGCATCGGCATCAGGCCGTAACCTAACTGTGACTCCAGAAGATCTTTCGGCATAAAATAAGATATAACCCCCGCTAATACCGTTCCTAAAAGCAAAGCAGGGCCCGAATCCTTCAAAAGGTCCACATAAGCGTATCTGAAGATCTTTATTATTTTGTTCCCCTCCCCCGGTCTTTTTTGCATATCCCCGCCGGCGCATTTCACGCAACTGCCTTCCGGCCTTGTCTTGTCAAAGCTGTCGTGCCGTAAAAAAAGATTCGCGAGCGTTCCGGAAAATATCCCCGTAACTACAGATGCCGCCGCCCTGTAAACGGTAAAAAATGGGCCCAGAAGGGAATATGTGGCTAAAATAGAATCTACCCCGGTAGTAGGTGTCGAGATGAGGAAGGATAATACCGCTCCTCTGGAAGCGCCTTCTTTACGAAGTGCCAAAGCCGACGGTATCACTCCGCATGAACAAAGCGGCAAAGGCGCCCCGAAAACCGCCGCTTTGAAAACCGAGCTGAAATTATTCTCGCCAAGATGCGATGATATCTTTTCCGGCCTGATAAAAACATGCAGTAATCCCGCGAAAAAATATCCGAAAAGCAGGAATGGGGCCATCCTGCCGAAAAGTTCATACCATTCCCGTGATATCCCTAAAAAAACTTCCATCTCTTTTTCAGCCAAAGCATGGATGTTGCGGGGCACCCGTCACTTGAATATTACTCCGGTCTCCATAGACCAGAACAAAATGTCCAGCTCATCCATCGGTATATCCGTTTTTTTCGAAAATCTTTTCAGCTTTTCCTCTAGCTCCGCATAACATGCTCTGGATATACACGCCGGTTTGTCCTGCAAAATACCGTATTTCACCATGTTCTTTATTATATGCACGTCAAGTATGGCAAGTCCGCCGCCGTGGCCTATATTACGTAAGAAATGGCTGGCCTCTTTATAGCCGATACCTTTAACGTTCTCAACGAAAAAATCGCGCGTTCTGCCGATATCGGACAGGTCTACATATTTTTTTATCTCTACCCCGCCCCGGGACGAGAAAAAATCCCTCGCCTCTTTAATGTAGCCGGCCTTATTGTTCGGGAACCTTACACCGGAAAGGCCCTCTCTTATTTCCTTAACGGTCCCCGTAAAAAGCTTACCGCTTCGCTCAAGCCCTTTTATGGCCTTATCGCAGCATACTGCCCTGGACTGGGGAGTGCATATACAGAAACAAAGCTCTGCGAATATCTTCTTATCAGGCAAGTTCCACATCTTCCTGAAATCATCCAGACGTTCCCGTATGGCTGCTTTCCTCAAAAAATATTCGTGTTCAAGGCCCGCCGTATTTAACTGACACCCAGCCTTCTCCCCGCTTTTTATCGTTTTGAGGATCATTCTCTCGACCTCGAAATATAACTGAACGCGTTCAAAGCCGCCTTAGCTCCTTCACCGGCGGCTATTATTATCTGTTTTTCGGGAACGTCAGTCACATCCCCCGCGGCGTACACTCCCGGTATGTTAGTTTCGTTCCGGTTATTCACCTTTATCTCTCCAAGTTCGTTCAGTTCCAATCTGCTATCGAAATCCGTATTGGGCACAAGCCCTATCTCTACAAAGACCCCCTCAACATTCAAGACCGCGCTTTTACCGGAAGATGTGACCTCTACCGATTTCACGAACTTATCACCCTTGACTGCCTTTACGACGGTCCCGTTCATGACCTCGACCTTTGGGTCTTTTTCCAGTTTTTCCCGTATTATAGCGTCGCCCGTCAGCTCTCCGGCCATATTGATCACATATACTTTTCCGGCTATTTTCGAAAGTTGAAAAGCCGCCTCAAGAGCCGAATTACCGCCGCCGACTACAGCCACGTCTTTATCCGAAAAAAGAGGACCGTCACATGTTGCGCAGTAAGCTATTCCTCTATTCCTGAACTCTTTTTCTCCCGGAACCTTAAGTTCTTTTGCCCTTTTTCCCGACGCCACAATGAGGGTTTTAGCGGTATATTCTCCTTTTGGTGTAGATATGCGCAGAACCTCACCCGTTTTCTCTATGGAGACTACCTTTTCATCCTCCGCGACGTCTATGGAATACTGCTTTATGTGATCTTCAAATTTACCTGCGAGCTCCGGGCCGCTTATGAACTGATATCCCGTATAATTCTCTATGTCTCCGCTCCATACTGTCTGCCCGCCGATATCGCCGGTAAGGACCTTAAGCCGCATTCTCTTTCTCGCGGCATAAACACTGGCCGTTATTCCCGCAGGCCCCGCCCCCGCTATTATCAGGTCATAAAGCTTATCCACAAATAAGATCCCTCTATATCCCCAGCGCCCTGGATATCCCTTCTTTGTCAAATCCTACTATTATCTCACCTTCGATATCCAGGACAGGAACTCCCATCTGTCCGGATTTTTTAACTGACTCCTCGGCTGCCGCCTTATCGGAAGCGACGTCCGCTTCCTCATACTCCACTCCCGCCTGCTCAAGGAACTTTTTTACCTTAATGCAATACGGGCATGTGGGTGTCGAATAAACTTTTACATTTTTCATCCTCTCATCGCCTCCTTCATTTGAACAAGAGTGTTCATATGCTCTTTTTCAGCGTCTATT
>CAYMBK010000054.1:0-2506 GCA_964388645.1 uncultured Planctomycetia bacterium
CCCTTCTTGGCGAAGCTCAGGCGTCGCCGAAAGCCTGCATAATGACCTGTGCGACAGATTTTGCCGACACTCAACATTATTACCGTAAATAACCGTAAATATGCGCGGGCGGTGTCAGGGGGCTCCAGGGAGCGAGTGGCGGATATCCGGCAGGATACGGCAGAAGAGAGAGCAGATAGTATGGACGGAACACCAAAAAGCGCATTATCCGGCAAAAAGACATATCTTGATATTGTTCGCGCTCTGAAATTCATGAAGAAGATGGGCATAACGCCCAGGCGCCTCATAGTGCCCGGGTTTTTAGCGTTTTGCGGTTCGATCTTTGAGGGGTTTCTTTACTGGGTGCTTATAGCCATCATACGTGGTCTTGTCGACGGTACCTTCACCCATGTCACCAGCGTGCCGGTCATCGGACAGTTTTTTAATTCTATTCTTACGGGGCATCCAAAACCCAATCCTATTATTTTCACTATTCTCGTCCTGGCCGTCTTCTCCGCCGTTGTGCTGAAAAACTTATTTGCCTTTGTTTCTGTGGTCCTGACCTCTTCGCTGGTCTCATCTTTTGTCAACAACCTGAGGAAGAGCTTGTTTTCCCGTTATCTTACTTTCGGCAAGCTTTTTTTCGACAATAATAGCTCCGGTTACCTTTTTGAGATCATATCCGGGTTCACAAGAAGGATAGGATCAGAATTAATGTCAATAGAGCAGGCCTTTTTTCAGTTCTTTTCGTTCCTGGTTTGCGGGTTTTTGATGATGGTCATTTCCTGGCAGCTTACGATGCTCCTTTTGCTGGTATTACCTGTTTTTCACTATAGCACCAGCTGGGTCATCAGGAGGATCAAAGGCGGATCATACCGGATGGTAGGCCTTATAACCGAGTTGTGCAAAAAATTATCGGGAGCTCTGATGGCCCTGCCGCTTATAAAAACCTGCAATTCGGAAGAGGGGGAGAAGAGAAGGTTCAATGCCGTCAGCGATCAAGTCCGCATGTGCGAGTACAACATTGACAAGAAACGCGCTTTTGTCGAACCGCTGGAGGAGATACTTTTAATATCGATGGCCCTTGTCATTATCGCGGCAATGGCGGTTCTTGTAATACATCAGAAAAAAGGCGACATGGCGGGTTACATGGTCTTTTTTTTACTTCTGCGCAGAAACTCCAGGAATATGGGAATGTTCAATAAGGCGAGGGTAAGCGTTGCCCAGATAAGCGGAATACTTGAAAAAATAGAGTTCATATTTAACGATAAGAACAAATATTATGTTTCCGGAGGGAAAAAAGAATTCCGGGGAGTAAAAACAAGCATAGAGCTACGAGGTTTGAATTTTTCATATCCGGGTAAAGAAGCCGTGCTGAAGGACATAACCCTGACTATTCCCGGAGGCAGGACAACGGCTCTAGTGGGGGAGACGGGTTCCGGTAAGACGACTCTCATGAGTCTCATAGCCAGGCTTTATGACACGGAGCCCGGGACTATTCTGGTGGATGGCAGTGATATCCGGGATTTTAGCCTGAGGTCACTTCATTCCGAAATGGCTTTTATAAGCCAGGATATGTTCCTGTTTGACGATTCTCTGATGTTTAATATCACATACGGGCTTAACAGACAGCCGTCGGAAAATGAGATCGAGACCATTCTTGAGAAATCAAGGCTGGCCGGGTTTGTGAAAAGTTTGCCAGAGGGTCTTGGATCCCACGTAGGAGACAGGGGGATAAAGCTGTCCGGGGGCGAAAAACAAAGAGTTGCCATAGCAAGGGCTATGCTTAAGGATGCCGGGATAATAATGCTCGACGAGGCGACGAGCGCGCTTGACTCTATAACCGAAAGGATGATACAGGAGGCCCTCGACGAGCTATCCAGGGGTAAGACCGCTATTATTGTCGCTCACAGGTTGTCAACCATAGAAAGAGCGGATAATATAGTTGTATTGGAAGGCGGCAGGATAATCGAGCAGGGCAGCCTAAATGAACTTTTGTCCGCGAAGGGAAAATTCCATGAATACTGGCAGAAGCAGAAGATGAGGTAAAAAATGTTAGTTGGCATTATTTGATCTATTTGCTATCAGTGATCTTAAAGAAGGCTTTAGGTAAAGAGGAGTTTGTTAAGGGGTCAGAGAAAACAACCGATAAGGCTTTTAAAGTGATAAAAAGAGAACGGTTGAAGTGTAGTAAGCGGGGGTGTACTCAAAAGCATAAAGAAAAAGAACCCAAAAAAAGTAGTAGATCAATTATCCCGAAAAAGTAAGTTTTTTCAATTAAACCGTCAAAATCTTTAAAATAAGGGGAAGCGGAAATATGAAAGTTGTGATCCTAGTTGGAGGACTTGGCACCCGGCTTCAAGAAGAAACCGCAATCAAGCCCAAACCGATGGTCGAGATAGGAGGCAGGCCTATTCTCTGGCATATAATGAAGATCTACTACTCGCACGGTTTTAATGAGTTTGTTCTGCCGCTGGGCTATAAGGGCGAGTGGATCAAAAAGTATTTTTTGAATTACCACTACCTG
>CAYMBK010000055.1:0-2780 GCA_964388645.1 uncultured Planctomycetia bacterium
ACGTCATGCTGCAGATGATTAAGATGTTCCACCACGTTCTCGAATTCCCGGTATTTAAAACGAAGTTCGTCGATTATATGCTTAACGGAAAATATCACCACTTCCTGCTCGAGTTCCCTTATCTTATGTTTTGCCGCCTTCTCCATAGCCCTTACTTCGCCAAGCGCCTGTTCAATCCCAATGTGAAGAGCGTGCTTCTTTTTCTCTATTTCCTGCTTTTCTTCTTCCGGAAGGTTCTCGTAATCTTCCTTAGCAAGAGGCTCATCATCTTTCGCGGGTACGAGGATAACCCCCGTAGCGGATTGTTTAAGCACAAAGCCCTCCGACAACGCTTCTTCCTCAACCTTCTGAAGGGTTTCATCCCTTTTCTTTTTGTACTCCTTGAGAAGCCCCTGACGTCTGGCTTCATAATCCTCGCTCTCAAAAGCTCTGGGTATCTCCTCTTTTAGTTCGGCTATAAGCTCCTCCATATCCATCTTAAAGATGATACCCCGTCCTGCCGGGAGGCTTATTGATATCGGCTCGTCTTCGGCGAGAAAATTGTTCACGTAAACCCAGTCACTGGGCACGGGCTCCCCGGCGGCTATTTCATTTACCGCGTTTGTCACCTGGGTATTCCGCCCCGTTCCGGCGGCGCCGCATACAAAAACATTGAACCCCTGGGCTTTTATGTTCAAGCCAAAATCTATGGCACTGGTGCCTCTTTCCTGATGGGGATGTTCGTTTTCGAATTCGTGATCATCGGTTGTCTTGAAAGGGAACATGGACGGATCGCACTTTTTCTTGAGTTCACGGGGGGCGAGTTCTCTCATAGGAACATCTCCTTTTCGGTAAAGGCCGTAATCACGGGAATACGGGCCTCAAATATTATCCCTTCGAACTACATCTGAACATGCAGTTACGGCCCCATAAAGAAACCCATAAAGGGGTCGTCAAACTTACGTGAAGTGCTCTTGAACCTGTACCAGAGCATCAAGACTATCACTCCCGACATTATGAGAAGGGTGGCTACAACTATGGATAGAAGCGGCGGATACATCGCTATCAGAAGGCCGCAAACTATAAGCATTATACCTGCGAACATAAAACACCTCCGTTGTCTTCTTACATGCGTCTAAAAAACGACAATACCTCATGGACGGCTAACAGTCAAGCTCAAGACGTGCTAAATTTCCGTAAACTTTGATCCCGCCTCCCATAAAACCGGTGGGCCGGATAACATCCTATCAGAACGCCATGAACACCCTGAAAACACCAAGCCACAGCGGTATGGTGAATATAGACGCAATATGCGAATAGAATATCAGGCTGCTCAAATATCGATTATCAGCTCCGGAATAACTTCCGACTATTACAAGCGTTACCGCCGAAGGCATTATGGCTTCCACAAAAAGAAAGAACCTGTACCCCGCGCTCATAGGTATAAAATTTATCGCCGCTAAGACCAATGCCGGAAAGACTAGTAACTTTACGGCCAGACCGGCCGCCACAAGCGCCTTTCTGTCAGGCAGATGCGCTTTGTATCTCGATAAATGAGCGCCAAGGACTATCATGGCTATCGGAAAAGACGCCTGTCCGAGCTGTCCCATAGGATCGTTTATGACAGCTGGAATACTACCTTTCCCGAACAACCATACCCAGAGAAGCGAAACTATTGTCGCGACAACGGGCGGGTTTAAAAGCGACCCTAACTTCATGTCCTTTCTGCTCTTGCGCTCGAAAAAAAGAGGCAGAAAAGACCATATGAGCAGATTGAAACCCGTGAGAAAAAGGAACATGTAAACGAGAAGCACGTCTCCGGTCATTCCGGAAAAGGTGAAAAGTATTATGTTCATGGGAAGATACCCGGAATTCTGGAACCCGCATCCCGCGATAAATTCTCTTTTAGGTTTTTTTACGAAGCCGGTATCTTCTCCGGAAGCCCCCCCCTTTGAAAAAAGGGAAAAAACCCCAGCCCCCAGAGCCATACCAACCAACGAAAAGACAACGGCCGCGGCAGGCAGTATCCACCAGAAAGGAAAATCGCTGAAACTGAAATTCGAGACTGTCTTATGGATTATCAACGCCGGAAATATCAGCTTTACAAGAATGTCACTTAGAGTATCGGAGAACTTGTCGTTTATGATATTGCGGTGCCGGAGGACATAGCCTGCCAGAGCGAGCATAAGAAGTTTAACTACGGCTGCAACGATACCGACAAAAGTAAATTGTATATCCATTACCCATCCCTCTCGAAAAGCCTAAGCCATCCCGGGTTTCCCGAGAAGAGCGAACATCTCCTTCTTGTAGGCCTCTACCCCGGGCTGATCGAAAGGATTGACGCCCGACACATATGCCGAGATAGCGACCGCTGTCTCAAGAAAATAAAAGAGCTGCCCCATACAAAAAGCCGACCTCTCATCCATAAGTATAGTGGAATTAGGGACTCCGCCTTTAAAATGCGCCCTGGAAGCCGCCTCATAGACTTTCTTGTTTATATCATCCACGCTCATCCCGGAGAGATAGTTCAGGCCATCTTCATTGTCTTCCGTCCTGGGGACCCTACACCCTGAACTGTTTTTCCTCGTGATGAGAAAAGTTTCAAAAATATTCCTGCTGCCTTCCTGAATGAACTGGCCCAGTGAATGCAGATCCGTGGAAAAAGTGCATGCCGCAGGGAATATGCCGCGGGAACATTTCCCCTCGCTTTCCCCGAACAGCTGTTTCCACCATTCAGCCGTATAGCGGAACCTTGGCTCAAAAACAGAAAAAACCTCTATAGCCTTTCCTTTTCTGGCCAG
>CAYMBK010000056.1:0-2918 GCA_964388645.1 uncultured Planctomycetia bacterium
CTTGCTGCCTCGAAAAATCAGGGTTCATGTCCCCGGAATTATCGGTTTTGTGATATACTGTGAGGCATGAAGAAACCAGAACTAGTCGCTCCGGCGGGAAATATGGGGAGTTTGGTCAGCGCGGTATCCGCAGGCGCGGATGCAGTGTATTTCGGGGTTAAGGGGCTGAACATGAGGCGCTCTGCCGGTAATTTTGACGTACTTGAGCTTAGGAAGATCATGGGCACCCTGCATTCGTCCGCTAAAAAGGGATATCTTGCTATCAATGTGACGGTTTATGATACCGAACTTGACAAGCTCAGAAAGATACTTGATGCGGCTTGCGCGGCGAAGGTCGATGCCGTTATTTTGTGGGATATGGCGGTTCTTGCTTTGGCGCGCGAACGCGGACTTGCTTTGCATCTTTCCACGCAGGCCAGTGTTTCAAATTTTGAGGCGATCAAAACATATTATTCACTCGGGATGAAAAGGGTAGTGCTCGCAAGGGAATGTACACTTGAGCAGATCCGAAGCATTGCCGGAGACATATCGGAAAACAAAATGGATATCACACTTGAGACTTTCATTCACGGCGCTATGTGCGTGAGCGTATCGGGAAGATGTTTTCTGTCCCAGCATACTTTTTCAAGGTCCGCCAACAGGGGAGATTGCCTCCAGCCCTGCCGACGGGAATATCGAATAACCGATACAGAGAATAAAGGAGAATGCGAATATGTCCTGGGAGAAGACTATGTGATGAGCGCTAAAGATCTTTGCTCTTTAAGGTTTTTGGATGAACTTATCGGGTCCGGCATAAGCGCGTTTAAAATAGAGGGAAGGATGAGGTCTCCCGAGTATGTTAGTGTAGTGACATCGGTGTACCGCGAGGCCATAGATGCGTGTATGGCCGGAATGTTCAGCGAAGAAATGTACCGGCGTTCAATGGAAAAACTCTCCGGGACTTTTAACAGGGGTTTCACGGAAGGGTTTTTTTTCGGGGCGCCGCAAGACATGAGCGCGTCCCCACGGCGGGAGTACGACAAAGTCTATGTCGGAGAGGTCGCGAAATTCTACGGAAAGATAGGGGTTGCCGAGATCATCGTGAGAAACCGCGGAATAAACAAAGGAGACAAGCTGTTGATAACCGGGGAGAAGACGCCGGCGGCATTTTTTGATGTAAGCGAAATGCAGGTAGAACATCAGCAGGTCGGATCTGTAGCAAGCGGCGGACGTGTAGGCGTGAAATTGCCTTTCAGGGCGAGGCGTAACGATAAGGTGTTTGCGTGGGAGATCTTATCTAAGTAGTTCAAGGCTATCGGCATTGAGGGCGGAGGGGTTGTGAGCGCTAAACTTAAGGGTATAGCGGCGGAAGAGTTCAAGAGGTTGACTCGGGGATTTTTGCCGTCCGATGCCGCGGTAAATGTTTTCGATTTTATCCGAGATATTCCTTATTATATCGATCCGGAACAATTCGATATGAATGACGGGCCTTGCAATATGCTTATATCGGGAAGGGGCTCGTGTTTTCCCAAGCATTATCTGCTTGGGAGCATGCTTGAAAAGCTCGGGTTCAGGGTGGGGTATTCTTTGCACGCGTTTAACTGGAAAGACCAGAATTTCGTTATGCCGGACGATGTTTCCCGTCTTGCGGCCCGCATTCCCGAGACTTATCATATGGCTTGCAGGCTCTTTTCCGGAGGGAAATGGGTGGATCTGGATGCCACCTGGAACAAAGAGCTTGCCGTGTACGGTTTTCCCGTTAATGAAAATTGGGACGGTAAGAGAGGGACAAGACCGGCGGTCTCGGCGTTCGAAGTGATATCGGCAAATTCTGTTCGTGAGGCGGCGGTACTTGCCCGAACGAAATTCTCGGCGTATACTGTAAGCCAGCGCCTGGGGCTTTCACGGTTTACGGCAGCTCTCAATAAATGGGTGGAGATGGCGTAAAAACAGGGGGAGGAGCAAATGATCGATCTTCATACGCATTCTTTTTTAAGTGACGGCGCGTTGATACCAAGCGAACTTGTGAGGCGCGCAAGGGTAGCGGGGTACAGCGCCATAGCCATTACCGACCATGCCGATCCGTCAAATATTGAGGCTATAATTCCGGCCGTGGCCAGGGTTTCGGAAGTGCTCAGCCGGTACTGGGATATTCTTGTGATCCCGGGAGTTGAGATAACGCATGTTCCTCTGGAAATTTTCGGGGAGCTTACGGCGTTCGCGAGAAAAAAAGGCGCGGAGATAGTGGTCGCGCACGGGGAGTCTCCGGTGGAGCCCGTGATAGAGGGTACAAATCGCTCAGCGATACTCGCGGGAGTCGACATACTCGCGCATCCCGGATATATAACGGAGGAAGACGCGGCCCTTGCTTTTGATAAAGGGGTGTCCCTTGAGATAACATTGAGAGGAGGGCATGGGATCACTAATAAACATGTTTTTGAGGCGGCCCAAAAGGCAGGAGCTAAGATGGTTTTAAATACGGACGCGCATTCGCCTGAAGATCTTCTTACGGAAGAGAAAATAAGGACGGTGCTAGACCAAATAACCTCTTCTTCAAAGATGAAAGCCGATATACTGGCAAATTCTGCCGACATAGTAGCCCGCATCAGAGCCTAACCGGCGACGGGGTCTGGCCACTGACTTGCGATGGGGTCTGGCCGCGGACTTGTGACAAACAGCGGTGTAGGGGCCTGACCCCTAACTGGCATTAATAGCGGTGTAGTGGCCTGACCACTGACTAGCGCTAACTTGTGCACCACAGCCTGATCACTAACTTGCTCTAACTTGCTCGCGCACTACCCCGGGAGTCCTTTTCGATCATCCCCCAGGGGAATTTTTTTACGTTTTCCGTAAGCTGTTTTTAGACCTTGCGGAACTCACCCATCCTCGGACTATCGTCCTCGGAGGGTTCGAACATCCGCAAGTGCTGAAGTTGTCAT
>CAYMBK010000057.1:0-2773 GCA_964388645.1 uncultured Planctomycetia bacterium
GCTCAACATCTGGAGGAAGTGATAATCCCGGCGCTAGAGGATAAAAAGATAGTTGTTTGCGACCGCTTTAATACCGCGACTTTCGCATACCAGGGCTACGGGCTTGGATTGGGGCTGGATCTTATAAGGGCGGTAGATGATATAGCCCGTAACATGACGGTTCCGGATATGACGATAATCTTTGACGTTGATGTCGGAACCGGGATGCAAAGGGCCGCCTCCCGAGGGAAGATCGACAGGATGGAAAAAAGAGATCATGATTTTCATGCCAGGGTCAGGAAAGGTTACCTGGATATGGCAAGTAAAGAACCCGGCAGAATGAAGGTAATAAAGACCTCGCTCGGCATAGAAGAAACGCATGAAGAGGTGAAAAAGGAAGTGTATGCTCTTATTGAGAGATGTAATAGGCCAGAATAATCCTGTCAGATATCTTTCCGGAAGCTTGTCTTCCGGCAGGGTATCGGCAAGCTATCTTTTTTCCGGGCCATGCGGCGTGGGAAGGGCCTTAACGGCGAAGGCTTTCTTAAGGGAATTGTTATTTCCCGTTATGCCGCTGGGCGAGGAGTCAGCTCGCCTGCTTTCAGACATACGGAAGCTTGATAAAATGGAGCATCCCGATGTAATGTGGATAGTTCCGGAAAAGAACCGGAACATAGGGATAGATGAAATAAGGAAAGTAAAAGATCTTTTGTACATGAAACCATTCTCTTCATCCAGGAACGCGGCGGTAATAGAAGACGCCCATATGATGAGCCGGGAGGCGTCCAACGCGCTTTTGAAAGTGTTGGAAGAACCTCCGGAAAACTCCGTGATTATACTGATAAGCGACAAGAAGGAGTTATTGCCGGATACCGTTCTTTCCAGGTGTTCAGATGTCAGGTTTTCGCGATTGTCCAGGGCAAACGTGAAGCGGGTGATAATGGATCATTCGCAGGCGGATGAGAAAACCGCCGAGCTTCTCGCGGGCCTTTGTCAGGGTTCGGCCGGCCTCGCCCTGGAACGAATGAAGGACGGCTTTGATGAACGTCGGAATATGTTGGATAAGACCATGGCAGAGCTTACGGGCAGATCCGCTGACGTTTTTATGGGCTGGCATTCTGAGAGCAAGGACGCGCTCATAGAGGACATAGACGCGGTAGTCATCATGCTCCGCGACGCGCTTATTTCCGGAGAAGGTTTTCTAGAACCCATCCTGGGCGGGGATCCCGGGAAAGGCACGGATGGATGGAGCATATGTGAAAAGACCGCCGATGAGATATACCGCTCGATGGAGCGCCTTTCAGAAATAAAGAAAGCACTGAGAGGTAATGTTAATGCTAAGCTGATCTCTCAGGCGCTGCCTTTTGTAATAAGCGGCCATGAGTCCTGAGCTTAATGCCGTATATTTGTCTTAAGACGGCGATAATTTATCTTGAGAAACAATATTGCTGAGAGTCCGGAGGTCCAAGCCCGGCAAATCGATAACACCGAGGGAAAAATGCAGGAACTAGTCCAGGTACAGCTAAGAGCCATGGGAGAAGTACAGAGCTTTGTCACTTCCGGCATGAAATTTGACGTCGGTAGTAAGGTGATAGTCGAATCTGACAGGGGGCTTGAATACGGGGTAGTGGTTTCGCTGCCCGAGCAATATGTTCCCGAGTCCGGGGGGCGCAGCCATCCTTTCAGGAAGATCATACGGGTGGCAAATCCCTGGGACGAAGCCCAGATACTCAAGAACAAGGCAAAGACAAAAGAACTTCTAAGGGTGTGCGAAAAGAAGGTAAAAGAGCGAAAGCTTTCCATGAAGCTTGTGGACGCGGAGTATTCTTTCGACAGAGCCAAAATAATGTTTTATTTTACTTCGGAGAGCAGGGTTGATTTCAGGGACCTCGTAAAGGATCTTGCCAGCATCTTCAGGGTCAGGATAGAGTTGAGACAGATAGGCGTCAGGGACGAGGCCAAGATGCTGGGAGGCATCGGGCCTTGCGGAAGGCAGCTTTGCTGTATATCTTTTCTTAAGGATTTCAATCCTGTAACCATAAAAATGGCCAAGATCCAGAACCTTTCCCTCAAGCCTTCCAAGATATCCGGAATATGCGGCAGGCTGATGTGTTGTCTTGGTTATGAGCATGAGTGTTACAAGGAATGTTCCAAAAATTTCCCAAGAGTGGGAAAAGAGATAAAAACGCCGCATGGAAAAGGGAAAGTGATCTCCGCCAGCCCCCTTAAAGGAACGGTTACGGTAGATCTGGGTGAAGGGGTGTTTAAGGAAGTACAGGTTCTTAGTTTAACGGAGGGCAAGTGACATATGGGTAAGTATTACGTGACGACCCCTATTTATTATGTGAACGCTTCGCCGCACATAGGGCACGCTTATACTCAGGTGGCCGTGGATGCTCTGGCGCGGTACCGTAAAATGATAGGGGATACGGTTTTCTTTCTTACGGGAACGGACGAACACGGAGAAAAAATAGAAGAAGCCGCTATGCTTGCCGGGTTCAAACCGGGAGAGGAAGGGAAGTTCGTGGACGGCATTTCCGGGAACTTTAAAAACGCCTGGAAAAAACTGGACGTGGAATATGATATGTTCATCCGTACCACGGATGAAGCGCATAAGCGGTCGGTACAGAACGTTATTTCGAGGATAAAGGACAACGGCGATATCTATGAGGGAGAGTATGACGGATGGTTTTGCACTCCATGCGAGACTTTTTGGACTGACGCCCAGTCGTCCGAGGGGAAATGCCCCGACTGCGCGAGGCCGTTGGAGAGGATAAAAGAAAAGAATTATTTT
>CAYMBK010000058.1:0-6310 GCA_964388645.1 uncultured Planctomycetia bacterium
CGTGGCTATCTATATGGGTTACCGTAAAACCCTCGCGTCTTATTTTTTCTATCTGCCGGGATAACTCATCTTTTAAAGCCGCCCGCCTTACTCTCGCGAAAAACGATCTCGGAACAAGCTCGAGATATCCGGAAGGGAAAAATCCCTGTTCTGTAAGAAGATTTCTTATTTCCGCGCCCGGAGGGCTGAGGGGCCGAAAGTTTCCGGTAAGCGTCAGGTGCGCGCCTACCTCCTCTATGCCGTTTTCCCGAAGAAGGCGGCAAGCTCCGGAAAATGCCGAGCCCGGAGCGATAACGCTAGTGCCTGTTATAGCGGATGCTTTGTACAGCGCTATGACCGCGTCGTTAACAGCGCCGGAAACCCCCATGTCATCGGCGTTTATTATCAGGGACTTCATCTTGATTTCCTGTGGCGAAACCATACCTTTATCATATCGCGAAAAGTTGCCAGGATCATGGGTGCATTGGATATATAACTTTTTCCCCCGACGCGTTTCCTGAATACCAGAGAGTACTGTTTGATCCGGGCGTTCTTTCTGAGGGCGTGAAGGAACAGCTCGGCGTCTACAAAAGGGCTTTCGGATATGAACCGCGCGTCATGAACTATGGATCTCCTGACCACTTTGTACCCCGAGTTTATATCCCTGATATTCAGCCCGAAAAGAAAGCGAACGATACCGTTGTAGCCGGACGAGATCAACTTTCTGAAAGCGGTATCCCCTTTTTCAACTTTGCTCACGGCCGTCACTATGTCCGCGTCATCGATCAGTTCTATCGTGTGCGTTATATCTTCTTCGCCCACGGGCATGTCGGAATCCATGTAAACCACTATCTCTTTAGAGGCCCTTCTAAAACCTTCCGCGAAAGCTCCGCCGAATTTTGTGTTTTTAGACATCCTGTACAATTTTATTTTTTCGTTCCGATCGGCCATCCCCTGCACTATACCGGCACTGGCATCCCGGGAAGCATCGTCTACCACCACTATCTCATAATCATCCGCGACACTCAGCGCTAACGACAACAGCACGTTAAGCGACCTTTCGATATTATCGCTTTCGTTATACATCGGAAGCACAAATGAAACGCTTTTTCTCTTGCTCATATTCCCCCGCGGCGCGCGTCCCGTGAAAAACAAAGTTCAGGCGTTAAAGCGGCATGTTGGTAACCAGAACGTGCTTGCCCGAACGTTTAACCTCTATAGGCGCATTCTCCTTAAAATGTTCCTTCACAATATCATAATGACTTGATTTCAGAACGCCCCAAACCCTTTCTTTTCGATTGAAAAATTCGATACGGCTCTCAGAAGAATGAATATCTTCTACCTTCACCCTGCCGGAATAGAACGCTACGCCCCTTCTATGGTCATCTTCGGCGCCAATGTGTTCATCCGGCGAGGAAAGTTCCTTTATTTTGAGAGATAAGGCCTTTCGCGATTCGTAAACCTCTACAGCAGGCAAGATATAGGCCATCACAGGCGGCATTAAAAGTATGACCGATACCGCTATAGCGAAGAACGCCGTCAGGGGCTTTCCTTTACGTTCAAATTGGTACGCGATAACGGCACATGCCAAAAAAATACAGGAGGCTATGATCGTGCCTTTTATAACAGGCGCATAAGGAAGCTCGTACAATACAAGCCCAATGGCCCCGGCCGCCGCGATAAACGAAGTTACCATAAACACCGCCATGATGACCTTTTTTCCCCGGACATCCAAAACCCCCGGGGATATGATCTTTGCCCAGAAATTCCCGGTCATAACGGCAGCCGCCGGAAAAAGCGGCAGGATGTACGTTACAAGCTTCGTTCTTGATACGGAAAAGAATATAAAGACAAGCAAAAACCACGCTGCCAGAAATGCCTTCGGCGACCTTAAAGCCCCTTCCGGAACTATGCCAGGGTGTTTTTCTTTCCGGAATATTCCCCAGAAAGCACAAAGAAAGAACACACTCCAGGGGAACATGCCGCCTATAACAACCGGAAGATAAAACACCGGAGTGTCGCCTATTTTATGTTCAGGATGCACGAACCTGGTTATATTGTGAAATCCGAAAAACTCACTCGCGAAAGTCTGGCCGTTGGATAGCGCAACAATGATATACCACGGCAGCGCTACTGCGCAAAAAAGCACAAACGACGTTACAACAGGGACTTTTCTAAAAAGGTCCTTTATCTGGCCTGTGATCGCGAGATATATCAGGATAGAGGCTCCCGGGATGAAAAGGCCTATAGGCCCTTTCGTCATAACCGCTAAAGCTGCCATGACCGCGGCGGCGTAATAATGCCGCCTCCTTCCTGTAGTCCAGGCCGTCATGAAAAATAAGAAAACATAAACGATAAAAACGGTAAGCACAGTGTCAGTAACACATCCTCTGCCCACCACGAAATACTCCAGGCTTGTTGCCAGGATCACCGCCGAAATGAAACCGACTAGGCGTGAATAAAGCAGTTTACCCAGCAGAAAAACGCCGAAAACGCCAAGAACAGCAAAAAGCGCCGATGGGAACCTCGCTGAAAACTCGCTCACACCAAAAACCATGTAACTCAACATTATCAGCCAGTAATAAAAAGGCGGTTTTTCATATTGCGCCTCACCAAAGATCCTGGGAGTTATCCAGTCTCCGTCATCAAGCATCTCCTTGGCTGTCTGCGCGTAAAATGTCTCATCAGGCTCGGTAAGGGCCATACCGCCAAGCTGTGTAAAAAATATCACCGACGAAAATACCGCTAAAATAAGTACATAATGAACAGTTTTCATGGTTTTTCCCTTCCGTAGGTTTTGTTTTTTTTCTTCCACTATAGTCCCGTGTCTGATGTCCAGGAAACTCTATAGTATATGCCAGCGACACGGCAAGTCAACAGATACTTTCAATACCGGAGAAGGTGTCCGGCCCCATCTTATTTACCAATAACCCTCTGGGTCCGCGCTTTTTTGTTGATACCGCCGCCTTAAAATGAAAAAATCCCGGCTATTCTTGACGTTAGGCGTTTATTGGGCTATACTAACGTACAAGGTTTTTTGTGATAAGCATTTAAGTGAATACATTCGGTTTTTTTGCCGGGTAATAGACAACTTAAACAGGACTGTATCCGGTCCGCACAAACGATCCTAAGGAGGGATATGAAAAAGATACTAGCCGCCGTTCTTGTAGGATGTCTTATCGCGCCTCAGCTGGCTTTCGGGGGAGCATGGACTCTTCCAAAGGGAGACGTATGGATGCAGCAACAAATGAAGTGGTTCTGGTCGAAAAGAGATTACGACAATAACGGCGACAAAACCAAATTGGCCCAAAATGCCAGAAGTTGGGGCTGGGCGATGATCCCGGAAGTGCACTACGGCATAACCGATTGGCTGGACTTTCTTTTCAAAATGGAATACAAAGAAGCGCAATACAAGGAATATGCCAGGCCTAACAATTGGGGGACCTACTCCGTCAAAAATCACGGCCTTGTTTCAATAGAACCCGGCGTAAAGGTGCGGTTTCTGAGCGAACCGATGGTCTTAAGCGGACAATTCACATACTCGATCTGGAACAAGCACTATGAAGATAAGCCTCTGGAAGATGTAGCTGAACAACCGGGCATAAGCGACAGAAGCAACTACTGGGATGTCCGCGCTCTTGCCGGGAAAACATGGGATACCGCTATACCCTTCTACATGGGTCTTGAATGGGGCTATAGAAATCATACACGTAATATAGAAGACCAGATGCCGCTCTTTTACGAGGTGGGCATATGGCCGCTAAAGTTCCTTCTCATTAAAACCGAAATAGACTGTATGTTCGGGATGACAGGTACGACAAGCGGAGATAATGTCCTTAAAAAATCCTGGGCAATATGGCGTATCGGCCCGGCAATAGAACTTGTAACGCTCTACGATATGCTGAGGGGAGTGGACGTTAGCGCCGAAAATTACACGAACATAGTCACACGAACCGGTAAATCGCTTAACGTAGAGGTCCAGTACGGTAATACTTTCTGGGGAAGAAACACCTCTGACAGCCAGGAAGTAGTTTTCAAAGTTTCAACGCAGTTCTAGCGCCGTAAAGCAATTCCATATAAAAAAAGACATGTACTTCAGGTACATGTCTTTTTTTTACATGGCGCAAACGGGTTCGCTCTCGGAAGAATCTTATAACCATATTCCGCAGCATTATAGACGATACGAGTGGTCAGTATCTGTTCTGAAGGAACCAGATCCTATTTTCCTGATCTATCGAGCTCTTTCTGCATATCGTCGGCTGCTTTTTTAAGCTCTGCTCCGGCATCGGCATTTTTGAAGATAACCATCTGTATGGCCCGGTTTATGGCTCTTGTGCTGGCATCCCAGGATCTCACCGGCGGCGGGCCCTTGGCATCTTTCGCCTGGTTTTCAAGGACCTCTTTAAATTCTTTGTCCATGGGAAGAAGATCCCAGCTATCCATATTCGGAGGCAAATAAGCCTCTTCGCTGCTAAGTGAGGCTTCGTATATCTTTAGCTGATTTTCCGGAGTGAACAGGAACTTTATGAACTCCCACGCTTCTGTTCTCATTTTAGAGCGCGAAAAAATAGTCATTATCCTGCCGCCTATAAATGACGTTCTCCTGCCTGAGGGCCCTTCCGGAAGCATTGCGATGTTCCACTTCCCCTTTATTTCGGGCGCTCCGGAAATAAGGCTTATTATTTTCCAGTTTCCCGATATCGCCAGAGGATAATCGCCTGTCCTCATTCCCTGCTCCACGGGGATCTGTGTTATCGGCACACCGCTCCGGTAAAGTTCCGCCATATAGTTCAGCGCCTCAGCGGCCATGGGAGTATCTAACGTGACGTTTTCCAAAGAACTGTCATAGAAATCCCCCCCTGCCTGCCAAAGAAAAGGCGCATACCCGATCCATTCAAGGGAACCCCAGTCGATTATAGCGCCTTTGCCTTGAGCTTTCAGTTCTTTGACAGCTGACAGGAATTCTTCCCATGTCTTCGGATGAGAAGAAAGCATATCCGTCCTGTAGTACATGATGTTCTGCGAAAGGTCGAAAGGAATGCCGAAAACTTTGTCTCCCACACGGGTCGATCCGAGTATGCCCGGGAAGATCTTTTTTTCCAACTTATCGAGTTCTTCTGGAAAAGATCCCCGGAGGTCTACCAATGCCCCCAGCTCACCGAACTCCATGCCCCAGGTAAGCCCCATACTTCCGATATCGGGAGAGACCCCTCCTGCTATGGATGTCAGATATCTGCTATGAGCGTATCCCCAGGATATTGCCTGGCATGATACTGTGATCCCCGTCTTTTCGGTAAATCCGCGGCTTATTTCCTCTATCGTCCGGGCCTGGCTTTCAGGCCCGACATGCCAAACTACAAGGCCGCTCTCCGGTCGTTTCGCGCGTCCGCACCCGGCCACAAAGAACATGAAAGCTATGGCTAGCAGGGCAAAAAATCTTTTCATCGTATGTTGTTCTCCGCCCTTTCTACCGTGTTTTTAGACCTTAGCGAAAAAATCCTGGATAACCAGCCCGGCCGCGCCTGTTGCGACCACATTGTCGCCGATGCTTGTGGGAAGTATCTTCACTATCTTGACGGTTTCGTCATATGCCCATTTTTTCACAGATCTGCGTACCGCCGAAAAGAAAATATCTCCCCCTTTTTCCACTCCTCTTCCCACTACTACTACCTCTGGATTGAACAGGTTAATTAGGAACGCCATCTTGGCCCCCAGGTATGATCCGGCTTCTTCGATAAGCTGTCTTGCCGGAACGTCTTCTTTTTCCGCGGCTGAGACAACTTTATCAAAATCTATTTTTTCGATGTCTCCTTCAGCTTCTTGGAGAATACCCTTGCCTTCATCCGGAAGTTTCTTTACAAGATCCCTGGCTGCTTCCTGAACGCCAAGATCTATTCCCCGCGACCTTAAACAGCAGCCATGTTCGTAGCTTTCCCAACAGTTAGCAACTTTTTCATTGTCGCCCGAATAAGGAGGATTTAAGTTAAGTTCACCCGCGCTTTTAGACGAGCCATAATAAAGCTCTCCCTTTATTATGATCCCGCAGCTTGAATCGGAACACATAAAAATAAGATTGTCGGCGCTGGATCCGGCTCCCATACCCGACCACCTTTCGCCGAAAGCCGCGAGGGTAGCGTCATGCTCTATTACTGTCTCAACCCCAAACCTCATTTCAAGCTGGTTGAGAAGGCCCGTGTAGCTTACGATCTGCTCTTTTTCTACCGCGTAACGGACTGTTCCCTTGTATCTGTCCATCACGCCCCATATACCTACGCCTACACCCTTTATGTCCTTGATGTTTATCCCGGTGGAATCCGTTAAGTCCCCGGTG
>CAYMBK010000059.1:0-3039 GCA_964388645.1 uncultured Planctomycetia bacterium
CCGGGCATAAGGACATCTCGCGTCTCTTTGGCTATGGGTATCACCACTAGATGATGGATATCTTCCGCCCTGACATTACAATCACCTGATTTTATAAAGATCCTTGTATCCCTCCTACTGATAAGAAGAGAAAGTCTTTCCTTAATCGGCAAGCGCGAGGACAACTTTTTTGATAACTCCAAAAGGTATCCCTCCGGATCGTCAAAGCCTTTTATTCGTTCCATCCAATCGGTATTTTTTTCTAAAGACAAGCGGCCATACGAGAGGAGCAGGAATATAGTAAGATAAAGCAGCTTAAACAACCAGTACAGATAAAACGCGATTATTATCAGCGCCGCGGAGATCGGGCTATAAAAAGCCAGGAAGGACATCCCTATGATTATAAACCAGCTTGTAGCCCCGGGTAGGGCCTCGAAGAGCCTCTGAGCCACTTTATCCCTACCGGACAATCCTGTTCCCGTAAAATCAAATTTCATCCTTCACCGCCATTACTCCCGGTATCTTCAGCTCCGGGAATGCTCGGAATTTTAGGTATAAAACTTTTCGCGGGAACTATGACGGTCGAATAAAACCCACCGTCCTGCTTGTCCAAAAAATACACCGTTCCATCCTTCTCGAAATAAACAAAATCCTCAATATAAGACCCGTCCGCCACGTTCGAAACGAGGAACTTACCGCCTTCAATGATCTCAAGAAGCTTCAGATCTCCGCCATCCGAAAATATCACATGCGAAGCCTGATATACCCAAAAAGCGTCTTTTATGTCTCTGCCCTTATACACCCATGTAATTGACGGCCCTTTTTCAAACTCAACCTGCCCCGTGTCTTCGTGTGAAAAATCTATTATCCCTATCCTGTCTTTAATCCAAAAAAGAAGTCTGGAAGTTTCGACATCGAACTCAAGACCGGACACACCTTTATCCACAAATCTATACGGTAGTTTATTGAAAAAAAGTTCTCCTGACATTCCCCTGAACGCAAAGATATCCTTGTCAAGCATCTCTATATCTACATATCCCTCCTCCGGAAAAGCATGCATAACAACTTCCGGGTCGGTCATTATGTCCCTGCGGTTCTTCCCTGTCCGGTCGGTCACGAAAAACTCGTTATTTTCACTTAAAACGTATATTCTTCCTTCATAGATCCCATACCCCCTTGCATCTTCAAGAATAGCCGGATAAACCGCTCCGACTTTAACATCTATCATGCTTATCCGGCCGTTCTCCATAATAAAGATATTGTTACCGCCTCCGGCTTCCCATTTGATCTTATCGGGGAATTTTTCAAAAAACCGGGTTACATCCGTCGTTCGCGCTTCCTGACCAGTAATGTCTACCCAAAAATATTCCCCTTCTTTCTCCGGGCCCGAAAACACCAGAACATAAGGGCTTTCGTTAACGGTAAAGATCTTACCCGTTCTCTTTTTTCCGTTAACATCCGAGGAGAAAACCGTATCCGCATTCTCTCCGTTTGAATGATCAAATAACTCTATCTCCGATAGTTGCTCGCCCTTAAATAAAAAGATCTTGTCTGTTCCCCTTATCCCTAACATTTTTTTGAATTGTCCCGGCAGGATCCTTTCAACATCCCTTTTTTTCGGATCAAAAAGTACTGTATCTATTACCGTGGTTTTGCCCGCCGCCACCTCGATCTCGACTTCCCATTCCCGGTATCCATCCAGAAGAAGCTTTACCTCATATTCCCCGGGGATTATCCCCTGTATGAAATCCGGTGTTTTTTTGCCGGAAAACTTTCCCCCGACATATATCTCCCCTCCGGGAGGTGCAGTAGACACGTAAAGCCCCCCTGTCCTGACCAGCTGTTCATCCTCGCCGGGCTTCATAATGTAGCCTCTGGCATACATTAAAAGAAAAGGGCATAGAACCGCGTACACGGCGGTGAACAGATAAAAAAGTATTTTCCGTATTTTCTGCATTCTCGTTTTAAACAGCCACTTTTGGGGGTTTTTGTCTTTGATACTTTTGAAGCCACAACACAAAATTTATTTTTACACCGTTGCTCATTTAGGTCAAGTTAATTCCATAAGAGATAGGGGTCAAAACCTAATAAAAGGACTCGCTTTTAAGCGGCTCTCTTATAAATCCGGCTCCCCGGGTTGCTTAATGTTGATAACATGGCCTTATCCATATTCTATGCCTGTATTTGTTTTGTAAGTAGTCCAATTATATTATTCTAGATACAATGTCTGGGGATATTATGATTAGAAATCGCGCCTTACTCTAACTATCAAAAAGAAACGGATCCGAAAAGGCTACGCCTTACTCAGCAATGATAGCCCTTCCGGATACGCTTCAATAAACATTCGATTACATTCTTTACCTAACTTCAGAAATGCGTTGTTGCAGTGCGAGATCGCTTTGAGCTGCCTGAAAAATTTCGTTATATCGCCCGACACTAAAGCCTTCCTTTTGAACAACGTCTACCGATCTTTCATTCATCTCCTTAACGATTTCTTGCTGTTCCGCCTTATCTTGTGTCCCAGAAATTTTAGGCTGATATTCTTGCTGGATCTTTGCTAGTTGGTTTTGAGCTTTAGCAAAGGAGACAATCTCATCGGCAGAAACTTCGCTTTGTCCCGATTGTTGTCCAGACCCATATTCTTGCGACCATCCTGACGCGGGCGCCAACACTAACGCCAACAGAACCGGAAAAACTATCCCTATACTTTTGCTCAACTTTAATGCCATCTCGAACCCTCCTTTTGGTTTTTCAGAATCATACTTTTCTTTATATTCTTGTTTCATCATCTCACCTCCTTTTTACATCAAGAATACGCTAATAGATTAGCATGCAGACCCTTAGAGGAAGGTTAGAAATAAATTATAATCCTTTAATAATTATTATAGGGGTTACTTTAAGGGTAAGCGCAAAGAAAAAGTGGAGCCTTTTCCGGTTTCACTTTTTACAAAAATTTCTCCGCGGTGGGCTTCAGCTATAATTTGGCAAAGATAAAGGCCTAATCCGCTGCCTATCCGGTTTTTGTCTTTTCTATTATCTCTCTTTTTTTTCTTAAAGGTT
>CAYMBK010000060.1:0-4040 GCA_964388645.1 uncultured Planctomycetia bacterium
TGACTTTGAGCGATCCTTTGAAGGCAGAAAGTTACATTGAGAAGTACAGCCCCGATCTTCTGATCATAGATGTCTTCATGCCCGAGAGGTCAGGGTTTAACCTGTTAGAGGATTTTAAACATCGCCGGGTATATGAGGATATCCCCAAGATATTCATTACCTGTTTGGATGACGATGTGGAGCGCATGACGGCGAGGGCATGGGGAGTCTCAAAATATATCACCAAACCTTTTTCTCCGGATCATGTGATAAGTTGCGTGAACGAAATGATAGGCTAGCCGGTTCAGCCCGGCAAAGAGGGGATTTAAATGCCGCATAAAAAAACAATAGTGGTTGTGGACGATAATTTGGAAGTGTGCGAACTTTTAAGCGACATATTAGGCGGCATGGGGTATTCTGTAGACTCGGTGCATAACGGCTATGAGCTTATTGCGTACCTTGAGAAGAATAATCCGGGGTTGATAATACTGGACCTTATGATGCCCGAAAAATCGGGGTTATCGATACTTTCGTCCGTAAAAGAAATTTCGCCTTTCTCGCGTGTGATAATATACACCGGACATCACGAGTTCGAAAAGAGCATATATGCCAGGACGGCCGACAAATTCGTCTTGAAAGGCACCCAGATAAAGACCTTGTTAGACGCGGTAGAAGATTGTTTGGGGTCAGACCTTGACATGTGACATTTGCTTTCCTCGCCGGGATGCTTCCGGCTTAATCTTATTTTCCCCGGATAATTGATATGCAGTTTAAAGTTGAACATAAAGATGCTTTTTCTAAAGCCAGATGCGGGGTAGTTTCTACATCCCACAATACATTTTCCACTCCCGTGTTCATGCCTGTAGCGACACAAGCTACGGTTAAAGGCCTGGACCTGGGGGATCTTCGACGTATGGGTATCGATATGGTGATATCCAATGCCTATCATCTATATCTCAGGCCCGGAGAAAGTGTTGTGAGATCTTCCGGGGGCCTCCATCGATTTATGAACTGGGAGAGATCCATCGCAACAGATAGCGGAGGTTTTCAGGTTTTCAGTTTGTCCCGTTTGAACAGGATAAGTGAGCAGGGGGTTGAGTTTAAGTCGCATCTTGACGGTTCCCGGCATTTTTTTACTCCTGAAAGCGTTCTGGAATTCCAACTGGCTTTGGGGAGCGACATCATGATGCCCTTGGATGAATGCGTGAGGTATCCTTCGCCGAAACAATATGTTAACGACTCTCTCTCCCTTACTCTGAGGTGGCTTAAAAGATCCAGGGAGCTTTTAAGCGAAAAGGACACTGTGTCGGCGCTTTTTGGGATAGTACAGGGGGGCACTTACAAAGATCTAAGAAAAATATCCGCGGAGGCAACGGCCGAACTCGATATGGACGGCTATTCGTTGGGCGGCATGGCGGTTGGGGAGCCGACCGAGTTATTAAGGGAAATGACAGCTTTCACGGCGGGACTGCTTCCGGAAGATAAGATCCGGTATCTTATGGGGGTGGGAACCCCGTTAGATATTCTTGAAGCCATATCAAACGGGATAGATATGTTCGACTGTGTACTTCCGACCCGTAACGGCAGGAACGGACAGGCTTTTACGGCTTTTGGTGAGATCAATATTAAAAATGCTTCGTTTAAGGATGATATCCGCCCGATAGAGCCGGGCTGCCGGTGTCCCGCATGCCAGGCACACAGCCGTTCGTACATACGACATCTTTTCAATACAGGCGAGATGAACGGGCCCAGATTGGTTTCTTTGCATAATGTCTATTTTTACGCGTCTCTTATGGAGAGGGCACGTCAGTCAATCAAAGAGGGAGCTTTTCTTTCTTTTAAAAAGCAGTTCACCGAGAGATTCAATTCAGTTAACGCGGCGAAGATGCTTTAACCTAAAACATTCGCGGTACAAAGATACTTGCGGGAAGTGAACTGTGCGGACACTCAAGCGTCGGAGCAATACGGATCCAATTAAACCCTCATAATGTGCCTGCTGAAGACTTCTGCAATTTTGACATAGGTATAAGACGCCGTGTGGTCGATGAAATGTCGAGGAAAAGAACGTTTAGTGAAATTTCCATTAGCTGAGCGGTAGAAGCCAGATTGCTCATTGAAATACGCAGGGTATTATGGGATAATAAGCGTAATTACGGTAGCCTGCGGATATGGAACCAATTACGCAATGAAAAAAGTTTTATCTGTTCTGTAAACCGAGTAGCCCGGCCTAATAATGTCTGGGTGGGGGGTATAACTTATATCTGGACTTATGGAGGCTGGTTATATCTTGCGGTTGTACTCGAGTTATATTCGCGTGGAATTGTGGGTGCTGCTATGGGTAACCAGTATGCCAGTAATGATTTTAAGAGCTTGTTGGCTCAATATGGTTGCATTGGCAGTATGAGCGGAAAAGGAGATTGCTGGGATAATGCTGTTGCTGAAAGTTTTTTCCATACGCTTAAGGTTGAACTTATCCGGAAAAAAACTTTTAGAACTCGCGAGGAAGCAATGTAGGCTATCTTTGAATATATTGAAATTTACTATAATCGCAAAAGGGCTCATTCAACGTTTGGTTACTTGAGCTCTTTTGAGTATGAAAAACAGAAAATTTTCTCTTAACAATTAGTCTGTTGAATGGGGGAAGTACAAAAAAAGAACATAGGGTCAGGGCTTGACATTTGACAAAGCTGAGAGTGGTTGATATAATTCTCCATAAAAAGGGGGATTGAAATATGTCTAGACCGCTAAGAATAGAATATCAGAAGGCATTTTATCATATAGTGCAAAGAGGGATAGAGAAAAAAGAGATATTCAAGACGGACAGGGATAAAGAAAAATTTCTGTCATACCTGGAACAATCCTTTGATAGATATCATTCGATCTGCCACACATATGATCTGATGGATAACCATTATCATATGATAATCGAAACACCAAAAGCAAACATTTCAAAAATAATGCATTATCTGAATACGAGCTATGCAGTGTATTACAATATTAAACACAAGAGGGTAGGGCCCTTATATCAGGGCAGATATAAAGCGATATTGGTAGAAGAAGATGAATATTTACATCATTTGAGCAGATATATACACCTCAATCCGGTGAGAGCTAAAATGGTCAAGGATCCGATAGAGTATAAATGGTCGAGTTACAAGTATTTTATCGGAAAAGAAAAAAGGCCAAAATGGCTGGAGATAGAATTTATATTAACAAATTTTGGGAACAGCAGATCAAAGGCTCAAAAGGAATACAAAAGATTTGTAGGTGAAGGGATTGGGATGGAAGATGAAAAAATTAAGGAAGGGATGTACAAGGGGATAATTCTGGGAGGGAAGGAATTTATAAAAGAAATAACGGAAAGATTCGTAGAAGGTAAAGAAGATAAGGCGATACCGGCGATAAGGGACATGCAGAGAGAAAGAGAAATGGATAGGGAAGGCATAGAGAAGATAGTTAGAACTAAGATCGAAGGAGAAAAGGAAATAAGGAAAATCACGATATATCTACTGAGAAAATATACACAGATGAAGCTTAGGGAAATCGCAGAAAGCTATGAAAATATGACATATACTGGCGTTAGTGTGCTGTACAAGAGAGTTGAAGAAAGAAGGAAAAGGGATAAGAGATTTAATGGGATTGTAAGAGAGCTGGAAAAAATGTCAAATGTCAAGCCCTGACCCTAATTCTCTTAGCTGAGCGGTAGAAGCCACAATAAGATTGATTTTGGGGGAATAATGCGTATAATTGATGGGGTCGCACGCAATTTTTTAACGGATCTAAACGAAAGGAGTTTTTATGCTAACTTTAGCTTTTGCACAGCAGGCAGGGCAGGCGGCGCAGGGACAGCAGAGCCCTATCCTGGGGCTGGCGCCGGTAGCGCTGATATTTGTGGTATTTTATTTTCTTCTCATTCGCCCGCAGAAAAAACAACAGCAGGCACATGCCAAAATGTTAACCGAGCTCAAGAAGAACGACGAGGTGGTTACTTCCGGAGGGATGCACGGGACCATCGTTAATTTACAGGATGACGTGGTCGTTCTAAGAGTTGATGAAAATAC
>CAYMBK010000061.1:0-3062 GCA_964388645.1 uncultured Planctomycetia bacterium
TAGAATAAAGACGGACCGGGGATACGCAAGGCTTTTAAAAGCCCCAAGAAAAGCCAGAAAAGGCATACAAAGAGCGAAGGTGTTCATAGGCAAAGGAGATAGCGCGGGGTTTTATGACGCTATCCAGAAAACGCTGGAGGAATATTTGGGCAATAAGTTCGACCTTCCCAGGGGGAGCGTCACGCCGGCCGAAATATCGGCTAAGCTGGTCTTATCGGGCGCGCATCCCGATATGGTAAAAATGGCAGATGAGATCCTTTCAATGTGTGAAATGGCCCGCTACGCTTCTTCGGTGTCGGATGGCGCGGACAATATGAAAATACTCGAGGACACGCGGAGAGTGATAGACCATGTCGAAAAGCTATAATTTATGTTCAGCGCGCAAAAAAATGGATCGGATGACAAGACATTCGATATTTTTGATGACGATGTTATGCGCAGGGATCTCGGTTTTGCCGTTCTATTCCCGGGCTGATGAAGCACTTGGGTTTTTCGCCTCGGGTAACAGGGAATATGAAAAAGGGGATTATGCCTCGGCCGTGGCAGAATACGAGAAGGCCCGTCTTACCGGGGAAGTCAGCGCGGCGCTTTATTACAATCTTGGCGGAGCGTATTTCAGGTCGGGTGATATAGGAAGGGCAGTGTTGAACTACGAAAGAGCGCTTGGCCTTGATCCCAGAGACCCGGATATAGCCGCGAATTACGCTTTCGCGAAGAGTATGGTAACGGGAAAGCAACCGCCTGCCGGTGGTTTTTTCTCATGGCGGCCTCTTCGTGCCTACTACAGGTTCTTTACGGTGAATGAAATGGCGGTGGCCAGCTCGGTGTTATTTTTCCTGTTCTTCGCTTTTCTCGGCATATCGATCGCTTCCGAGGTTTTCCGGCGGCGCGCCCGTTTTATCGCGGTTTTCTTGGCGGTTCTCGTTATTTTTAGTTCGGTGTTTATGTTCCGGAAAGCCGAGCATCTAAATTCGTACGCGGTCGTGGTAGTGCCCTCATCGGATGTTCTTTTCGCGCCTTTTGGGTCCGCGACCAAATTTTTCACGCTGCACGAAGGTAACGGCGTAGCTATACTTGAATCAAAAGGGTCCTGGCACAGGGTCAGGCGTCCTGACGGAATGTCGGGGTGGGTTAACAGCGGTGATATTGAGAGGATATGACGCCCGTGAACTTGAGGGAAAAGACACAGAAACAGATACTGTTGCTTGACGGCGCGTTCGGAACATACCTGGCGTCTAAATATAAAGACCCCGTCGGAGGAGACGCTCTTCACGGCGGATGTATGGAATACCTGTCTTTGTCGTCCCCTGATAGAGTCTCCGGTATCCATTCGGATTATCTCGAAGCCGGAGCCGACGCGGTAGAGACCAATACTTTCGGTGGTAACGCGCTGAAACTTTCCGAGTACGGCCTTTCCGCCGATGCTTACGAAATAAATCTAGCCTCGGTTAAACTTGCCCGTAAAGAAGCTGACAGGTATTCGTCTCCCGGATGGCCGCGATACGTCATCGGGTCGATGGGCCCGACCGGAAAATTGCCTTCGTCGTCCAACCCGGAGCTTGGGGACATAACCTACTGTGAATTAAAGGATATTTTTCTTCCCCAGGCCAGGGCAATATTGGAAGGCGGCGCGGATGCTATACTTGTCGAGACAGGACAGGATATGCTCGAGATGAAGGCAGCCGTTAATGCCGCCAAAACGGCCATATCCGAACAGCGCAGGGACATTGTCATTATGGCCCATGCTACGCTTGCCAATAACGGAAGAATGCTGCTCGGAACCGAAGTTTCGGCTTTTATGGCAGTGATGGGGTCTCTCGGGGTTGATATCGTCGGTCTTAATTGCAGCACCGGGCCTTCTGAAATGGAAAGTTCCCTGGGCTTCTTAAGCGCTAATGCCCCATGTTTGATCTCATGTGTGCCTAATGCCGGGCTTCCTGCCGAAGAGAAAGGAAAGATCGTTTTTCCTCTTTCTCCTAACGAGATGGCGGGGATAATGGACGATCTTTGCCGGAAATACAGGATAGATGTGATAGGCGGCTGTTGCGGAACAACGCCAGGACATATAAGGGCGATGAGAAGCATAATAGGAAAATATCCCCGCCGAAAAATACCTTCCGCCAGGCATTTCGCCGGCTCCTACAGGGGTTTTGATATCGACGCCAAACCCAGGCCGATAAAAGTAGGAGAGCGGATGAACACGCAGGGATCCCGCAAGATGCGCGCTATGCTCGCATCAGCCGATCATGACGGGATAGTGGAGCTCGGCAAGGCCCAGGAAAGAAAGGGAGCGGACCTGCTGGACCTGTGCGTGGCCCTCACTGGCCATACTTCCGAAGCGGAAAACGCGGCTATTCTCACCGCCCGCCTGGCCGAAAGCGTTGAAATACCGCTTATGATAGATTCTACGGATGTTGAGGTCATAGAGAAAGCGCTTGAAAATTATCCTGGGACGGCGTTCATAAATTCCGTTAATCTCGAGGACGGCGGCGAAAAAGCGGAAAGGATATTTTCTCTGGCCAAAGAGCACGGCAGTTTTGTTGTCTGTCTGGCAATTGACGAGAAGGGGATGGCTTCCGGATCGGAGCGAAAACTGGAAGTAGCGGAAAGGATATACAGGATGGCCGTGGAAGACCATTCAATGGCTCCCGGCCGGCTCTTCTTCGATCTATTGACCTTTACCCTTGCCACGGGTGAACCGGCTTACAGGGATTCGGCCGCGGATACCATTGAGGCGATAAGGGCCCTGAAGGCTAAGATCCCCGGAACGTTCACCGTGCTTGGCGTGAGCAATGTGTCTTTCGGGCTTTCGGGAGCCTCAAGAAAAGTGCTTAATGTGGTTTTTCTGGACGCGGCCGTCAAGGCAGGGCTTGATATGGCGATCTTGAATGTTTCGGAATACGCCGCCGTAGAGGATATTGATATAAAGGAGAGGCTGCTGGCCGAGAAGCTGATATCGGGTGGAGGGGGCAAAGCGTTGACGGATCTTGTAGAACACTTCTCTTCCGTCTCACCGGCATCCGGAGCGTCCGGTCCGGGTAAGGACGCCGGATCTTTGACCA